>CABSKZ010000245.1 GCA_902478395.1 uncultured Eubacteriales bacterium
CTATGAAATTATCTAAAATGCCTGTTAGAAGGCATTTTAGTTTGACAAAAACATTCATTCAGAAGGTATCAAAAGGGGGATATTATGCTGCAAATCAAGAAATGGGGACTATATATTTTAACTTCGATGTGTTTAATAGCGGTTATGGTGTGTGATTTGCGATTATGCCATTACAAAAACCTTAACTTGGTCTTTGATTGTTTTGCTTTCTTTGATTGCTGGGTGGCTTGTATTTGTACCTTTTTTCAGAGTAAGAAGCAAAGTAATTAAAAAATCATTGATTGTTATTAGTGTAATCTCTATTCCTTTTTTAGCGGGGTTAAATGCTATTTTGAAATTGCCGCTTATCTTATCAATGGGAAGCAGTATTGGCGGTTTGTCGATTGCAGCAGCATGGGGAATATACGGGGTTTTTGTAAAATGTCAAAAGAGGATATTTTTAGCCCTTGCCCTTTCGATGCTTATTGTAATCCCGTTAGCGTGTAGGATTACGCATATTACGGCATATTTTATTGAGAGCGTTTCTATAGATTTCGTTTCTGACCTATTTCACATCATAACAACATTGGTTTTAAGCGGCACTTGTTTGATGATAGATTTGGTTAGGCTACACCGCGATAATATTAGAAAGGGACAGACGGAATTATGACCTATGTTTTTATACATGGACTTGGGCAGACTTCATCAAGTTGGGAAAAGGTGATAGCCCATCTTCCCACTGACATACAGATATATCGGCCTTGTCTATCTACTATTGTAAAAGACAAGCAGATTACATACCAAAATCTCTATAAAGCATTTGAAAACGAATGCAACTGTATGGAAACGCCTTTATGCTTGTGTGGCATTTCACTTGGCGCTATCCTTGCATTACAGTACACACTAAACAATCCTCAAAAGGTAAAATCTCTCATGTTGATTGCACCGCAATATAAAATGCCGGGATTATTGTTAGGTATTCAAAATATCGTGTTTCGCATTTTGCCCCAAGCGGCATTTGGCTCAATGGGCTTTTCAAAAAGAGATATGATTGCATTGACAACTTCCATGAAGAAGATAGACTTTACATCTTTACTGAAGAAGGTTATTTGTCCGACTTTCATTGTTTGCGGGCAAAAGGATAGGGCAAACCAAAACGCCGCAAGAATATTGGCAAAAACAATTCCAAATGCGAAATTGTCTTTCGTTGAAAGCGCAGGACATCAAGTAAATATAGCCGCTCCGGTAATATTAGCAGACTTGATAAAAAAGGCATGGTTCTATGAGTAGTAATCAATATTGGCTATTGTGCCCTATCTGCAAGAGCAAGACGCGGATAAGATTACGGGAAGATACAGTACTTGAACACTTCCCATTGTACTGTCCGAAGTGTAAGCAGGAAACGCTAATCAATGTAAAGCAACTCAATATATCTGTTATCCAAGAGCCGGACGCACAGACGCAGAGCCGATAACGCGCAAGACGAAATGCGGTTATCGGCTCTGTTATTTTGTTTGGAGGTATCTATGTTGATTGCCATTTCTCATAACCTACGGTCAAAAAAAGCCTTTACTCCTATACGGAATTTTGCGCCTATTTGTATGAACACACAAATCATATAGTTATCTTTTATAATTCCTGTTTTCAACGCCCATGCGATTTTATGCTGCGTGGGCGTTTGTTATTTTACCCCCTGCTTGGGAAGAAAGGGGGTGAGAAAAATGATGAATAGCGAGCAGTATCAGGAGCATATCGAGCGTACTTTCAACGCCTTTTGCAAGATTGTACTTTATCATGCGGCGCTGGGCGCTTACAAGAAAATACGGAGGAAGCAACAGTTTGAAGTATCTCTTGACTATCTTCGGGAATTTGATTTTGAGCCTGTTACTACAACAGACGAGTATTTTGTGAAATATGATATGCCTACCACTTTTACCGTTCGCGGGAAAACGGCCATTGTGGAAAGCGAACAGTTAGTAGCCGCGCTTTTGCGGTACTATCTCGGTTACAGCGATGAGAAAATCGGAAAGATATGCGGTATTAGCAGAAGTGCGGTTTTCCGTAGGCGAAAAAAAGCATTACACTTAATGCGAAAAGAAGTGGAGGCGGGCGAGAATGAGGAATAGGAAGTACAAATTGCTGCCTTATAAAATTATTGTAAGAGCAACAGACGGAGAGCCGGAAGCAATAAGCACAGTTATCCAGCACTACATCGGGTACATCAAATATCTGTCCTACTTTCAAGGGAGTATCAACGACGATATTCAAGAGCACCTCAAAGCACAGTTAATGGAAGCCCTACCGAAGTTCCGCTTTGACAGATGACAAGTAGCAAAGCCAGAAAAAACCGTCAAGGATAAACTTCGCGCTTCGCGTCCTTGACGGCTTTCCCCGCCTTTGCTGTTGGGCAGATAAGAGGGCGCAAACGGATAGACCGCTTGCGCCCTCTTATATGGTATTGTTTTTCCTGCCAGCATGGATATTTAGACAGTTAAAAAGCCTTGATTTATGCGGTTTGCAGAGGGCAAAAATGGAGTAGGCAATATAATATCCCTCGAAAGTGCAAAAATGCTGTTCTATCGTTCCACACAGTATAAAAAGCGGGTAAGAAGTCTTTAACCTCTTACCCGCTTTCTGTCGCAACCTGTCTGCCAACCGTTAAGTTAGTCTGTTTTTAATACTTCCCTATCGGTGGTTGGCTTTGGTGTGCGGCATCTTTTTATTTGTGTGAGATAGAAAATGCGGTTCAACGATCATCGGAAGAGGCTCTATACACGGAGCGAAACAATTTGTCCACTGATTATATGCGGACGCATATACCCTACCCGGTTTGCTGTAAAGTATAGTCGTTTTGATTTTGTGATTACAGAGCAGATGAAGCCTTCCGCTCGTGGCGCATGGCTAAAATGGTACAGAAAAAACAAATTCACTGCCATTGTATAAAATGCAAGCTTTAAAACTTTTATTCGGTTTCAATCATAAAAAGCGATTCTGTTGCAGTTCCATATTTTATTGGTTTTATTAGAACAATCCGCGTATGCGTTCAATCTGGAGCAGCGTGTCCTGATACCCAGCATCATACAGGGCGCGCAGCTTATTCAAATTACGTTCGAAGCGGGATACTACAACCTCCTGCCTGGGGCGCAGAAGAACGGCCTGCTGATCACGTTCCAATTTTTCACAGTATTCGACCGACTCATTGTACCGGCTATGGCGCGTCCTCAGAACAGGTTCCAGCTGCTTATATTTCAACTTGACCAACCTGGGTGTCAGGTTCGAGGGTGTTTTTGTATAGCCGGGCGGCTGGGTCAGTACGATCAGGTTCCTGTTGCACCCGTCTGCAATTGCCTTTTTTATGGGGATAGGCTCTGCCAGTCCCCCGTCAAAATACCGTTTTCCCCGATACGCAATAACAGGGAAAAATAACGGGATGGCACATGTTGCACGGAGCAGGGAAAAGGTATGGTCGTCGGCATCCTTGTCAAAATACTCGATTTTTCCAGTATCTGCATTCGTAATCCCCGCCAGGACTTTGCCGGGAAAGGCACGGAATGATTCATAGTCGAACGGGACCAGGCTTTCCGGAATTTCGCCGAATACAAAATCCAGCCCGAAAATGCTGCGGCATTTCAGAAAGTTAGACGCACTGAAATACCGCTTATCATTCACAAAGCGCTCTATAATTTCGTAGTTCCGTCCGCGCTGACCGGAAGCATAAGAATAGCCGTTGGAAATCCCAGCGGAAACGCCTATGATATAATCAAATTTTATCTGCTCATCTAACAGTGCGTCCAGAACGCCGTCTGTATAAAGTCCGCGGAACGCACCGCCTTCGAGTACCAGACCGGTCATATAGACACTCTCCTATTGTTTGTATTTCACTCATTATACTATAAAGGCGCATATGATTGCAAGACCTTATGTATCGCAAAAGGCGCCGGAATTTCCGGCGCCCAGATAACGGAATTAATTTACCACATTTGCTTGAAATCGTATCTCATCTCGTAAAACCGGTATTGAGCGACAGAGAAGGCGGGCAATCCGTGTTCATAGCGGGAAACAGGGGTCCGCCGCGCTTAATCTGTGATAGCCGCGGAGATACAAATTGCCGCCGGTACCAGCGTATCGGCATCCTTTAGGAGGAAAGCTTTTGCGTTTTTTGGTTTTAAAGAAGCTTCGAGCGGCATGCGATATTGTGTGGTATGGCTCTGTATGGAATACATTTTCGTTTTTAGAAGTTCACCGTTTTCACCATATACCGCAAGCAATACAATCGGAGGATTACGCTCATCCCCCACAGTCTTGTTCAGGTCTACGGTAAGGGTTTGCCCGTCTGTTTGTATATTGGACAGATACCATGGCCCGGTATTTTTTGCATCTATAATTTCTGTTACAATGATTCCGCAGGAATTTACAGTTAAATTATAAAGCTGTCCTTCTTTTAACATGGGTGTCTCAAAATATGGTATATCGTCAAGTTCCGTATATTTTTTTAAAATCGGAAGGCTGGCCATCAAGTCTGGATTTGTGAAATACTTTGTTTCAGCATTATACGATTGAAATGTATATGTCTGCACCTGTGAGTCAAATCGGAGCGCAACAATTTCACCGGAATCGTTCCGCAAATACTGAATTAATTGTCCGATAGGAGGCTGTTGTAAAAAAGATGAGTAGTCATTTGTCCATATGCCATTCAGATAAATATAATCATCTAACACTAATAGGTTACAGGTAGAATCAGCAGAGCAAAGCCGCAATTGTACGATATCTTTTCCAAAACTA
>CABSKZ010000246.1 GCA_902478395.1 uncultured Eubacteriales bacterium
GTTCTGATTCTTCAAATACGCAGCCCGCGAAACAGAACGCCGCCTGCCCGGCAGGATGTTTCCTGCAAATTCTGGGCAATAAAAAACTCTTATCACGATGTGATAAGAGTGAACCACTCAACAAATACGGGTACGCAAAAAGGATATACTCCTCCCGTACATATCAATTGACACTACCTTATCAGCATCTCTGTACCGATTTAAAGGTCTGTGCATATTAAATTGATAATATTATACTACAAATATTTCTGTTTGTCTACATCTTTTTCAACTTTTTTCGGCTGTATGTTCCAGGACGGCTGTTTGCCTATAGGGCATACCGTCAAGCCAAAATCGACCATTTGCTTTGATTCTCTTAAATTTCCTGCGGATTCAAGCCGCCACAAATATCTTGAAACAAAAAGCTGCAAGGCCTGCAATATGCAAGCCCGCAGCCGGTTGTCTGGTTCCTGTACTCTAATTTCTGTCACTGGTTTGCAACCTCTTTAGAATCCGCGGGATGCTCCGCCGCCACCGCCACTGCCCCCTCCGCCGGAAAAACCTCCGCCGGAGAAGCCGCCACCTGACGAACCTCCATGGAACCCGCCGCCAAAATAGCCACCATAGAAACCACCGCCCCCACGGCGCCCGCCTCCCCTGCCGCCGCGTGAGCGCGCAGAAAAAATGACTATCAAAACCACGAACACTATCCCTAAAATGATTCCGGCCCAGTCTGTATCATTTTCCTTATCCGGCACCGGCGGCGGTGCGTCCAACAGCCCCAATTCTGCCAGAACTGCCTTATATAACGTCAGGAGTCCTTCGTCAAAATTATCCTTCCGCAGCTCGGGAATGGCGTAGTTATCCAAGAGGCGTCCGGCCTTTGCATCGTTGATGTCTCCTTCCAGCCCATACCCAACCTCAATTTTAATCTTTCTGTCCTGTTTAGCAAACAGAATCAGAAGCCCATTATTCTTTTCCTTGTCCCCAATGCCCCAACCGCGAAGCATATCGAGCGCGTATTCATCCACTGTGCGGCCTTCCAGAGATTCCACAGTCGTCACCACAATCTGTGTTCCGTCTGTTTCCGCGGCAGCCGCACCGCGCTCTACAATATATTTTTCTGTCTGGGAAGACAATACATTTGCGAAATCGTTGACAAAAAATTCATTTGTCGGAGTCGGCAATGCGGCGAATACGGAGATGCCTGACAACAGAATGGTCACTGCCATAGCCGTGATGCTTCGTAAAAAACGTTTCATGGCTGCCTCCATTTCCGGTCTCACCCGGTTTATTTGCTAAAATCCACCTTTGGTACGTCCTTCGCGCCTGCCTCCGCCTCAAAGTAGCTTTCCTCTTCAAACCCAAACAGGGACGCTAGGATATCTTTCGGAAACATGCGAATTGTCTTGTTGTAATCCCGCGCACGGTCGTTATAATCCTTCCGTGCAACCGCAATTCGGTTTTCCGTCCCAGCCAGCTCGTCAGACAACGCAGTGAACTGTTGGTCCGCTTTCAAATCCGGATACTGTTCTACAACCATCAAGAGCCGCGACAGTGCGCCTGACAGTTCTGTATCCGCCTGCTGTTTTTCCTCTACGCTCCCCGCGCCCGCGTAATTTGCCCGCGCGTCCGCCACCGCTTTGATGACGTCCTCTTCATGCTGTGCGTAGCCCTTCACGGTTGCCAGAAGATTCGGAATCAGATCGTTTCTTCTCTGGAGCTGCACATCAATTGTGGCGAATGCGCTTTCCACCTCCGTGCGCATTCCAACCATCTTGTTATAAGAACCTGCCAGCATCGATATCAACGCTATCAATACGATGACAACAATAGCCAGCGTAACCCATAAACCTTTCCTATTCATAAACAAACCTTCCCTTCTTTATCTATCTCTATACAGCTGGCGGCATAAACAATCAACCGCCAACCAAGTTTATCCACTGGGTCTAACACGAAAAACCGTCCCATCCATTTTATGAAACACAGGCACGTGTTATGCTCTCTCAGCCACAATTTTGCCGTTCCGAATGATGATTCTGGTGTCGCAGCATTCCACCGCAGCCCGTTTGTGGCTGATAATGATACAGGTTTTCGCGTCAAGTGCCTTTAAGTTACGAAGCACCTTTGCTTCCGTTTGCTCGTCCAGAGCGGAGGTACACTCGTCCAACAGCAGCACCGGTGCGTTGTACAACAGGGCGCGTGCAATGGCAATACGCTGAACCTGTCCTTCTGAGAGGCCGAGGCCTCCTTCTCCGAGCACGGTATCGAGCCCCTCCGGCAAGGTTTGAATGAATTCCCAGATTTCCGCTGTCCGTGCCGCCTGAATGATTTCTGTTTCCTCTGCATGCTCCACGGCAAACGCAATATTTTCACGAATTGTGCCGGATAAAATCATATTCCCCTGCGGCACATACGCAAACAGGCCGCGCGTACCTATACCAACCGGAACCATATCGCCATTGTCCAGTCTGAGTGCGATGCTTCCCTCTTTCGGAGAAATAATTCCCAAAAGCAACTTGAGCAACGTGCTTTTTCCAATTCCGGAAGAACCTGTAATTGCTGCAAATTCTCCTTTTTTCAGCAGAAGCTCCGCACCGTCGAACACCGGCTCCTCTCCATAGGCAAACGACACTCCGTCCAGGCGAATACCCTCCAGCCGGCCATACAATTCCGCGCCTTGCCTGGTTTTGTTCTCAAGCATTGGCTCACTGGGCAGGTCTTCAAGCTCCATAATCCGTTCCGCTGAGGCAATCGTGGAATAGTACTGCGGAATCAGTGCGGAAAGACTCTCGAACGGCATCTGAATCTGGCCGACCAGCTGGAGTATCGCGGTCAGCGTTCCAAATGTCATCGCGCCTGCCGCGATTTTAAACGCCCCCCATCCAAGCGCGAAATAGTAACCGGCTGTCAGCGCGATAAAAAACAGGACGTTTGCCAGAATACTGATATTGTTCCGCTTGATTTTCAGCCTAAAATTCTCATTTTGCAGGGTAGTGGAATGGTCGATAATATGCCGCTCGCCCCGGAAGGATTTGATAACAAGCAGATTCTGCAACGCCTCCTGCATAAACGAACGCGTCTTCCCATCGCTCTCCTGGCACTGCTTATGCAGCGTTTTCATTTTTTTCCGGTAAAGCCGCGCGGAAACCAAAATGAGCGGCCCAATCAAAAGGCAAAGCAGCGCGAACAGCGGGTCAAGCACAAGCAGCATGGCAAAACTAGCCGCAATCCGTGTGATGAAATAAATCAAATCCGGCAGGATTCCGGTAACGCCGTTCGTTATAACGGCAAGGTCGCTTGTAAGGCGGTTTAACAAATCCCCCGTATGAAATTTTGAGATGCTGCTCCATTCTTTCGTAACCAGTGTTTGAAACAGGCTCTTTTTACAATAAATCTCCAGTTTGCCTTTTAGCCGCACGTCCAGCATAGACATCGCAACCTGTATTAGCAACTGGAGGATTAAAAGCCCCCCCAATAGGGCGCAGACCTGCACCAGTCCCCCCTGCGCCTGCCCGGTTGCCACGTCCAGCACACTTTTTGACGCCATGGCAAACCCGACTCCCAGCAGGGAATACAGTACGCCAAGTACCGTTATGGTTACAAGGCCCCATTTGATCATCTTGGCCTTTTGCAGCACCCACTTAAGCGAACTATGTTTCTGTTGATTCATGTAACTCTCCGTTCCCATCCCACGCCTTCCGGCACGGGCGGCTTCTGTTTCTTGTAGCTAGGCTTGTCCATTTTCCTGTTTCTTGTCCCGCCGCATCGTAGCACGCCGCAGCTTTAACGCGCATTTCAGAAGCGCAGGCCGCATTGGGATGAACGCTGTCCAGACCCGCGCATAAAAACGGTACCATAGCTTTGTACAGGGCGTATAATTCCGTCCTCTGTAAAATCCCTTAACGACAGCCAACATCTGGTCCGCGTAAATCGGCGTTTCTTTCAATAGCTGATTATCTCCCAACAGGGTATAAACCCCGTTTTTTTCACGGACGACCCGATGGAGAACAAAGCTCCCGTCTTTGCGCCGGTAAAGCGGAATATCATACTTCTTAATTTTCTTTGCCTCGGTCAGAACCACACTGTCCACGCCGCTGCGGAACAGCGGGTACATGCTGTTGCCCGTTACGGTCAGCCGGACACTGCCGCCCTGTTTAAGCTGCTCCGAAAGCAATGGAAACAATTCTTCCATCGCCGCCCGTTTGACGTTGTTTTGATCGTCCATCTTATTTTTCAAGCACCTTTTTTTCTTCCAGAAGCGCGATAAATTCCGCTACATCCTGCCTGACTGTTTCCTTGTCGACATTGTATTCCGCGCACAGCTTGTCGCAGAGGGCCTCCTCCGTCGTATCATCTTTCAGCGCATTCCAAAGAAACAAGCCCGTGTCGTTCAAGGTCAGCATCAGCTGGAAATCGACCAGGTTTTCCCCAACGGGAACGACCACGTTGCTGCCCGCAACTTCTTTTACGATAAAACCTTCCTTTATTTTCATTGCATACCAATCCTTTCAAATATATGTGACAGGCGGCTTCGCCGACCTTCGCCTTATTTGCCCATATCTTGCAGTTTCACCCGGCAAAACGCCTTTTTTCTGTCCCTTCTTATTGTACACGATTTGTAGATTCTTGTCAATTTAAACTTGCACAAAGGAGCGACATATGGTAAAATAGACATAGAGTTGTGGCTTTTGCAATCCCGGCAAGTCCGGCGCAATCGTCACCCCCTCTTTATATTTTAATACATATATGTTAGGAGAATAC
>CABSKZ010000247.1 GCA_902478395.1 uncultured Eubacteriales bacterium
CAAATGGAAAGCAAGGTAAATACGAACTATGATGAGACGCAAATTCAGGTCTTAGAAGGACTGGAAGCGGTCCGTAAGCGTCCGGGGATGTACATAGGCTCCACATCTGTACGCGGATTGCACCATCTGGTATATGAGATTGTGGATAACAGCATCGACGAAGCGCTCGCGGGTTACTGTAAAAACATCTATGTCACCATTAATGAGGACAATTCTATCACGGTAACCGATGATGGACGCGGTATTCCTGTCGGTATCCAGCCGAAGATGGGCATTCCGGCGGTTGAGGTCGTGTTTACGGTGCTTCATGCGGGCGGTAAATTCGGCGGTGGAGGATATAAGGTATCGGGCGGTCTGCACGGCGTGGGTGCTTCAGTTGTCAACGCGCTGTCCGAATACTTGGAAGTCGATGTCTATGACGGTAAACACATCCATCACCAGCGGTATGAGAGGGGCCATTCCACCGGGCCGCTGACTGTGGTAGGCGATACAGACAAGACCGGCACCAAGGTCACTTTTATGCCAGACGGCGAGATTTTCGAGACGCTGGAGTTCGAGTTTGAAACGCTGCTCCTCCGTCTGCGCGAGCAGGCGTTTCTCAACAAGGGAACCCGCATTGTCCTAGAGGATAAACGGCCGGAGGGCAAGACTGCCGACATGAAATATGACGGCGGCATCATGGAATTTGTTCAGTTTATCAATAAGAATAAAACCCCCCTGCATGAAAACGTCATTTACGTAGAGGGTGAAAAAGAGGACTGTATTGTAGAAATTGCGATGCAGTATAACGACTCCTATTCGGAGACAATTATCAGTTTTGCGAATAATATTAATACCACTGAGGGCGGTACGCACGAGACAGGCTTCAAAACCGCACTGACAAGGATTTTGAACGATTATGCCAAACGGCACGGGCTGATTAAGGAGGCCGACAAGAACCTAAGCGGCGAGGACGCGCGGGAAGGCCTTTCGGCAGTTATTTCTGTCAAAGTGCTTGAAGCGCAGTTCGAGGGCCAAACCAAAACCAAGCTGGGCAACAGCGAGGTGCGCGGGCTGACCGACTCTATCCTGAGCGAAGAATTGGACGCGTTTTTAGAAGAAAATCCTGCGGTAGCCAGAACAATTATTGAAAAAGCCCTGACCGCGTCGAGAGCGCGGGAAGCGGCTCGAAAAGCACGCGACCTAACAAGAAGAAAGAGTGCATTGGAAAGCACGACCTTGCCCGGCAAGCTGGCGGACTGCGCCGACCGGAATCCGGAGAACACGGAGATTTATATCGTCGAGGGAGACTCTGCAGGAGGCTCCGCAAAGCAGGGCAGAGACCGTGCATACCAAGCGATTCTGCCGCTTTGGGGAAAAATGCTGAATGTGGAAAAGGCCCGGCTGGACAAGGTATATGGCAACGACAAGCTAAGCCCGATTATCATGGCGCTCGGCGCAGGTATCGGGGAGGATTTCAATGTGGAAAAACTGCGTTACCATAAAATCATCATCATGGCCGATGCCGACGTCGACGGTTCCCACATCAGAACGCTGCTTCTAACCTTTTTCTTCCGGTATATGAGGCCGCTGGTGGAAAAGGGGTATGTCTATATCGCGCAGCCGCCGCTGTATAAGGTGTATAAGGGCAAAAAAGAAGCCTATGCCTATACGGATGAAGGCCTGCAGGCAACGTTGCAGGAGTTTGGCGGAGACGCGAAAATCCAACGGTATAAAGGTCTCGGTGAGATGAACCCTGAACAGCTTTGGGAAACCACGATGGACCCAGAAACCAGAACAATTTTGCGGGTGGAGCTGGAAGACGCCGTTGCGGCGGACGAAATCTTCACGATACTGATGGGCGACAGCGTAGAGCCGCGCCGCGAATTTATCGAGGCCAACGCAAAATACGTCAACAATCTGGATATCTAACCCCGGCTGTTTCGGTTCAATCACAAAAGTAAAGGAGCACAATCATGGCTGATTATTCCAATCAAAATATCATCCCTGTTGAAATCAGCAGGGAAATGAAAAAATCCTATATTGATTACGCGATGAGCGTTATCGTGGGCCGCGCGCTTCCGGACGTTCGCGATGGCTTGAAGCCGGTTCACCGCCGGATTCTGTACACCATGTACGAAGCGGGCCTGTTCCCGGAACGGCCCTATAAAAAGTGTGCCGCTACCGTCGGTGACGTGCTCGGTAAATACCATCCGCACGGCGACGCAGCTGTGTATGACAGTCTGGTCCGCTTGGCGCAGGATTTCTCCCTGCGTTACCCGCTCGTTGACGGGCACGGAAACTTTGGTTCCGTGGATGGGGACCCCCCAGCTGCTTACCGTTACACGGAATCTAAAATGTCGAAAATCTCTATGGAGATGCTGACCGACATCGAAAAGGATACCGTCGATTTCACCCCCAACTACGACGAAAACCTACAGGAGCCCGTCATACTCCCGTCCCGGTTCCCGAATCTGCTGGTCAATGGATCGTCGGGTATCGCGGTCGGAATGGCAACGAATATTCCGCCGCACAACCTGTCAGAGGTTATCGATGGCATCATCGCGACCATTGATAATCCGGAAATTACGGTGGATGAGCTCCTTTCTTACATCAAAGGCCCAGATTTCCCAACGGCGGGTATCATCATGGGCTTAAACGGCATCCGCAGCGCATACACAACCGGGCGAGGAAAGATTATCATGCGCGCGCGGAGTGAAATCGAGCAGATGGCGCATGACAAACAGCGAATCGTCGTAACGGAGTTGCCATATCAGGTTAATAAAGCACGGTTGATTGAAAAAATCGCCGAGCTGGTAAAGGATAAACGCGTCGAGGGGATTTCCGACCTGCGCGACGAGTCGGACCGCGAAGGAATGCGCATGGTCATTGAGCTGAAGCGCGATGTAAACGCTAACGTTATTTTGAACCAGCTTTATAAATATACGCAATTACAGGAAACGTTCAGCATCAACATGCTCGCTCTGGTGGACAACCAACCAAAGATTTTGAGCTTGCGGGAGGTGCTGGATCACTACATCAAGTTCCAGGAACAGGTCATCATCCGCCGAAGCAAGTTTGATTTGAAAAAAGCCGAAGCTCGGGCGCATATATTGGAAGGGTTGCGGATAGCGCTCGACAATATCGATGAAATCATCAACGTCATCCGAACCAGCTACAACGACGCGAAGCCGCGGTTGATGGAGCGGTTTGACCTGTCCGACGTGCAGGCACAGGCGATTCTGGACATGCGTCTGGCACGGCTGCAGGGGTTGGAGCGCGAGAAAATCGACGCGGAATATGCTCAGCTCATGGAGCAAATTGCGCACCTGAAAGAGATTCTCGCAAATGAGAGCATGGTTCTCGAAATCATCAAAGAGGAACTGCTTGCCATCAAAGAAAAATACGGCGACGAAAGAAAGAGTGAAATCACCGCTTTTGCGGATGAAATTGATATTGAGGACCTCATTGAAGAGGAAGAAATGGTCATTACCTTGACACATTTCGGCTACATCAAACGCCTCCCGACCGATACGTATAAAGCACAGCGCCGGGGCGGGCGCGGAATCATGGGGATTTCTACACGGGAAGAGGACTTTGTGGAGCGGCTGTTTGTCACCTCCACGCACAACTATGTCCTGTTCTTTACCTCGAAGGGTAAGGTTTACAGGCTCAAAGCCTATGAGATTCCGGAGTCGGGCCGGCAGGCAAAGGGAACGGCTATTGTTAATCTGCTCCAGCTCGACCAGGGAGAAAAGGTGACGGCGGCAATTCCGCTGAAAGAGTTCGAGGAAGGGAAGTTCCTCTTCTTTGCTACAAAGAAGGGCGTTGTCAAAAAGACGGATTTGCTCGCGTACAACACGTCGCGCAAAGGCGGTTTGGCCGCGATTGTGCTTGAGGAGGATGATGAGCTGATAAACGTCAAGCTGACGGACGGTCATAACGATGTCCTGCTTAGCACCTACCATGGCATGTGTATCCGTTTCAATGAGGAGGATGTCCGCCCAATGGGCCGTGTTTCCCACGGTGTACGCGGTATCCGGCTGATGCCGTCCGACTATGTAGTCGGCATGAGTACCGCCCGCGAGGATGGCGATTTGCTGGTTGTTACGGAGAAGGGCTACGGCAAAAAGACTTCGCTGGATGAATATAAGACACAGACGCGCGGCGGCAAAGGTGTGAATACTTACCGCCTGTCGTCATCAACCGGGAACATTGCGGGAATCAAGGTCGTCACGGAAACGGATGATATTATGCTAATCACGTCCGATGGAACGGTTATCCGCATGAAAACGAGCGAGGTCAGCAGAATCGGCAGACTGACCAAGGGCGTTCGCCTCATGCGGCTTGACGATGATGTGATGGTCGTCAGCATGGCGCGTACAGAGGAGCAGGAGGAAGAGGAAGAGACTGCTCCTGCTGAAGAGCAGGAAACAACCGAAGCGGTGGAAGTAACCCCAGAGACGCAGGAAAACAACGAAATGAATGCTGTTGAAACAGAAAATACAGAGGAATCATAAGAGTGGTAAAAACCGGGTACAGGTTGCTGTACCCGGTTTTTACGTATATGAAAATATGTGAGATATTTTAATGGAGAAAATTGTTCTGCGGGGCCAATTTGAGATATCATTTTTGGGAAAGGTATATTTCGTTTTTGAAACAGACGGTTTATTCCTGTAAAAGGTTGGTTTGCGGGGACGATTCCTTCCCCCCGCCCCTAGGACCTCTTTTTCTTTGTAGAAAA
>CABSKZ010000248.1 GCA_902478395.1 uncultured Eubacteriales bacterium
CAATACCGCCATGGCAAGAACCGCTCCCAGCAGAAGACCTACCATTGTATTTTTTGGTATATTGGGTGAAGACGGCGTTGTTGGGACAAAAGCTTCGTCTATCACTTCCACAGAACCCGCTTTTGCGATACGGATTATCTCGCTGTCCGCATTTGCCAAAATCTCATTCAATATCGTTGCTGCATGATCAGGATTTTTATTGGTGACCTTTATCTGTAATATTTCTGTCTGGTTTAGGGCATTCATACTCAACATGGATTTTATCTGATTTGCCGAATACCCAAGCCCGACATTATCAGAAATTTTCGCCATATACGTATTGCTTCTTAAAATTTCAATATAAGTATTCACCAGTTTTTGGGACGCGTTGATTTCATTCATATCGACAGCATCATTTTTTTTCTCCTGTGCGTTGCTGACATACAAAGTTCCCGAAGAGGTATATTCCGGGGTTATCAAATAGATGCTATAAACAAATGATAATAAGCCTACACATAACATAGAAAGAAGAATAATCCACCAGTGCCGTTTCATTAACAGCAGTATATCAATAATTGCGATTTCATCCTTCAATTGATTTCCTCACTCCAACTTGACATTATTTTGCTATAACGAAGATATTATACACTAGTTTCGAACATTTTTCAACATCAAATCTCTTTTTTTTGAAAGAATCGCACGTTAATTTACAATCGTTATCCTCCGGTTAACAGAACTAAAATAATTTGTTTTATAAATGATGGGCCCACAATTTTGTAAAGGTGGGCGCAGAACCACTCTGTAAAACAGGCCATCCTCCTTTTTGGAGAATGGCCTGTTAAAGCGCAATATGTAAATCTGAGCAATTCTGTAAGCCGAGTTTTGTATTTGATGATCATCTATCTAGACCGCATATTGCTATACGGTTCAAGCCACCGCCAAGTACGGGCATGCCGGGCCGGCTCAGCCAGTACGAGCCAATACGGTGTTGCTTCGAATGGGGTTTACACAGCCGCCAAGTCACCAAGGCGCTGGTGAGCTCTTACCTCACCTTTCCACCATCGCCGCTTTGCGCGGCAGTCTGTTTCTGTTGCACTTTCCTTAGAGTCGCCTCCACTGGGAGTTACCCAGCACCCTGCCCTGTGAAGCTCGGACTTTCCTCGTGGGCATTCTGCCCCCGCGACCATCTGAATTACTCAAATTTATAAGTTTATTATATCACGGTTTCCTTTTCATGTCAACCTTGCCCTTTTCCTACACATATCTTGCCGTTTTTTGTCGAACAGAAATAATTTGCATACAAATTTTAAAAAAATATAAATAGTTTCTTCATATGCTTTGACAACACAACCAAATTGTAGTATGATATAGATAGCTTTGAAATTAAGTGAGGAAAAACAGATGCTGATTAATTTTGACAGAACCGTTGCTTACCGTTGTTCAAGCTGCGGAGAAATATCATACGGGAATTTTTCATTGTTTGAGCTTTCCGGCAGCAAAGGCATTTCCGTTCAATGCAGCTGCGGTAAATCGAACCTGTATATTATGCCAGAGAATAAAACGAATTATATTGTTACGCTCAAGTGCATTGTTTGTGATGAAATCCATAAATTCAGCCTGCCTTTTGCATCTCTGGCCCGGAAGGATTGCTGTGAGTTCTCATGCCCGAATGTAGTGGTTGGCCTTGTGTTTATCGGTAAGGAAAATGCAGTGAAGGAAGCCGTAAAGTCCAACGAGGTTTATATTGAGGAAGTCGTTAAAGCTTGCGGACTTGACCATACTGGCAAAAATGGTGTGACGATGCTGAAGGCCTTGGAAAAAATTCAGGACCTTTCCGACGACGAGAGCCTGTATTGCGAATGCGGTTCCAATCTCATCGACGTGGAAGTGAACGAGGATAATATTGTTCTGGAATGTTGTTTGTGCGGTTCTAAAATGAAACTGACAGCCGATATGATCCGCAACAGTGATTTTAACCATTTGGAAAAATTGGTGATTAAGCATTCAAAATAGCAAAGGCAAGACATTTTATACACAGATTAAACAGGAGGTAATGAGAATGTTAGTAACTGGAAAGGAAATTCTGGATAAGGCTCATCAGGGAGGATACGCTGTTGGTGCATTTAACATCAACAATATGGAAATTCTCCAGTCAGTCATTGCGGCAGCTGAGGAGAAGCGTTCTCCGGTTATTCTTCAGACATCGGAAGGCGCGATTAAATATGCGGGGATTGATTATCTGGCGGCAATGGTCCACCTTGCGGCAGAAAAGGCAAGCATTCCAGTCGCGCTGCATCTTGACCACGGAACCACCTATTCTACAATTATGAAATGTATTAAATATGGCTGGACCTCCGTTATGTTTGACGGTTCTCATTTACCGCTTGACGAGAATATTGCGAAAACAAACGAAATCATTAAGGTCGCACATGCCTGTGATATTTCTGTAGAGGCAGAGCTTGGCAGACTGGGCGGAATTGAGGACAATATCAGCGTTGATGAAAAGGATGCACGTCTGACTTCTCCGGACGAGGCAGTTAAATTTGTCAACGAGACGGGTATTGATTATCTTGCCATCGCAATCGGGACTGCACACGGAAAATATAAAGGCGAACCAAAGCTCGATTTTGATCGTTTGCAGACTATCAAAAAACTGGTAAACATTCCGATTGTTCTGCACGGTGCGTCTGGAGTGCCTGAGGAATCCATTATCAAAGCAACAAAACTCGGCGTAAACAAAATCAATATTGATACGGATATCCGCGTCGCGTTTACTGACGGAGTTAAATCGGTCGTTACTACTTCGGATGTATTTGACCCGAGAAAAGTTCTTGCCCCCGCGAAAGCAGGCATGACCGAGGTTGTGAAAGCAAAAATCGACATGTTCGGTTGTGCCGGAAAAGCATAAGAGAACAGATGTTACTGTCAGCCTCCGGCTATGCCGGGGGCTGTTTTCAGGTAAATTCTCAAAGTCAGAATATTTTTATTGAAAAAATAGAATAGATGCGGTATAATATGAACACTTAACAAAGGCGAGCAAAGCTGAGGGTTTGCTTCGTGAGAATACGTCCTTGCGGCATAAAACGTACCGCATGAATTTGGGGTTATGAGCGCAAGCCGCCAAGAATCTCGCTTCACACCAGCTCAACAAATACAAGCGTATAAAAAACCAGGTTCTATTTTCCTGGAACGTATTAACAACTATCAAAAATAGATTGGAAGGCAGGAACCCACATGTCAAACTGGAGACTCTACACCCCCGAGGGAACAAGCGATTTACTGCCCAAGCAGTGCGCGGAAAAAATGAATATTGAAAATGCGATATCAGATGTGTTTGCCAGCTTTGGTTATCAGGTCGTAGAGGTGCCGGTGATACAGTTTTACGATGTATACGACACCGAATCCGGCAGGATCGAGCAGGAAACAATGTATAAATTTTTTGACCGTGAGGGACGGATTCTGGTTCTCCGTCCGGATATTACCACCAGTGTTGCGCGCATGGCTGCGACTCGTCTCTCAGACGGCGTTTATCCCAAACGGCTTTATTATTGCGGAAAGGTCTTTCGGTATGTCGACAGCTATTCTTCCGGGCAGCGCGAATTCTGCCAGGCCGGAATTGAGTTGATAGGTATCAAAAACGATCTCGCGGACAGCGAAGTCATTGCTTGTGCGATTGAATCACTCATGGCTGCCGGACTGGAGCAGTTTCAAATTGAAATCGGCCAGGTGGAATTTTTTAAAGGAATCTTGTCACAGGCTGGCTTTGATGACGATCAGGCAGAACAACTCCGAAAGCTGGTAGATAAAAAAGACAGCCTGGCTATTGAAGAGTTTTTGGGGAATTTTCCAATAGACCAAAAGGTAAAGGAACTCATTTTAGAACTTCCTGCCCTGTTTGGTGATATTGAAATTCTAGACCGGATTGACCGGTCTATCCTAAACGAGCAGTCCTTGTCGGCTCTTGAAAATTTGAAAAATGTTTATGATTTGCTTTCCGGCTATGGTTTTGAACAATATATTTCCATTGATTTATCTCTGGTGAAAGGAATCAACTGTTATACCGGAATTATATTTAAAGGAATCACACACGGCATTGGTTTTGCGGTATGCAGCGGCGGACGGTACGACGGCTTAATTGGTGAGTTCGGAAAAAATGTGCCGGCTGTTGGGATGGCCATCGGTACGGACAGACTGATTTCTGTTTTAATCCGACAACAGCTGCTTGATTTCGAACCGGGAGCAGATACGCTGGTATTTGGGGACTCCCCTGCCCTTTGTTACCAAATTTCCACCGCTCTCAGAAATGAAGGCTTTGTTGCGGAACAATATTTATCGGACGAAAACTATGAAAATGCGCTTGCGTACGCAAAGGCCAACAATGTGCAGGGGATCGTCAGCGTGAAGCAGGATGGAACGGTCAGCGTTCATAATATTATAGAAGATACCATCAATGAAACGACACTGGATGAGCTTTTGGGCGGCTGCGATTGCGGCGAAGACGGCTGTCACTGCCATGAGCACTAAAACGGGAGGATAAAAATGAGATATATAACCATTGCGCTGGCGAAAGGCAGACTTGCAGATATTACGGTAGACCTTTTGGAAAAGGCTGGGCTGGACGTCCATGAACTGCGGGAAAAATCACGTAAATTAATCTTTACGGATGAAGTGAATCATTTTAAGTTTATTCTTGTAAAGGCCTCTGATGTGCCGACCTATGTTGAGTACGGGGCGGCTG
>CABSKZ010000249.1 GCA_902478395.1 uncultured Eubacteriales bacterium
GTTGTTGAGGCTGTTGCAGAAGCAGGAATTATGGATGGAACAGGAGATGGTTTCCTGCCGGATAAACCGGTTACACGCGGAGAATTAGCAAAAATCGTTGTTGGCGCGTGGCATTGTATGGGAAAAGAAGTTCCGGATGCACAACCGGTTGATTTCACAGATGCGGCGCAGTTTGCGGAATGGGAAAAGCCCTTTATTTCCGCAGCGAAACAGCTTGGACTTATGGACGGAATGCCGGACGGTGCGTTTTATAACCACAAGCAGGCGACACGCGCGGAAGCTGCTACTGTTCTGGTGCGGTTTCTGGAGCGCGCAGGATAGTCGTAAAAGATACTGAGAGGAATATGCGTGAATATAACACTCTGTTTGTAAAGATTGGAAACAATTATCCTGAGTATGGAAATTAGCTGTAAGAAAAAACGTTTCCTCCAATGGAATAGTTTATTCTGATAGATGGAAAGCCTATTGGAGGAGGATAGATAGGGAAAAACTTTTCAAAGGCGAAAACATACTACTTGTTTTTTACGGGCATATTCCTATCATCAATTCATCTATATAACAGGCAAAACCACAATCGCGGGTTTTGCCTGTTTTTTCTTGGTATAGTAAGGGCTGGAGGTAACCTCCGGTTCTGCCGGAGGCATAGAAATCGATGAATAAAGTGGGGCTAATAGAAGCGGAGGCTTATTCCGACCGTATTTATATGGTTGTGGGTAATAAATATTACACAGCTTATAGGTTTTCACAAGGAAATCGTGTGATGCTCCGTGCTGAGGCCGCCCCTTCATCAGGACAGAAAATGAGATCAGCGGGTTTGCAGGCTGCACACGTTTTGTTGGAGTAAACACAGAAGATAGCGGGAACGGTATTGCTGTGAGGTATTATCCTGAACATATTTTGCGAATCGTGCCGCGGCTTTGTGAACATAAAAGGCAGTGCCGGCTTGCAGGAGCTATGTCTTCCGGGTAAAAAATGTAGTCCGACTGCTGCTAAAAGCATCTGGTGTTATTTATTTTGAATACTTTGATTTTGTAAAATGCGTTCCAATTGAATTAGGACGTATTTTTTATGGGAATTTTTCTGTTTTGCCGGAAAAATAAGTATGCAAAATTGAAAAATATGAGGTTGTAAAGGTCCTATTAGGAAAAAGATATTAGTTTCTAGCTGCCAACGCCGGCTTTTTATGCAGAACCGTCATTTTTATGCAGAACCTTTAATTTTTTTCATGTTGCGCCCCATTCCTTGAAAACGAACCAGGGCAGGTGTTATAATGTCGGGTGTAAGAGGCAAGGCAGATACTTTGGCAAGGGGGAATTAAGATGAATATTTCCAAAGAACAGATTTGTAAGCAAATGAAGCAGGTGTTTATCCGGACAACGGAAATGGATTTCTCCTGGAACTGGAGTGCGGGCGTGGCATTTTATGGAATTGTCAGGGCATGGGAGGTTACAGGGGAAACAGAGTATATCGAGTACCTGAAGGAGTGGGTAGATGCGTACATAGAAGCCGGGATACCGAAGTTTACTATTAATGCGGTTTCAGTCGGTTATGCGCTGATGGCGCTGCACGAGTATACAGCAGATCAGAAGTACATGGATTTGGCAGTCCAGGAGGCGGAATTTTTGCTGCACGATGCGGAACGGTTTGGAGAAGGCGTGCTGCAGCACACGGTTTCGGAAAAAAATTATCACTTCGACGAACAGGCCTGGGCAGACACCTTGTTCATGGCGGGGTTGTTTCTGGTGAAGATTGGGAAGGTGCTCGACCGCGACGACTATCTGCAGGATGGCCTGAAACAATTTTACTGGCACATTGAATTTTTGCAGGATAAAAAAACGAATCTGTTTTACCATGCGTGGAACAATATCAAACAGGACAACATGTCTGCCGTCCACTGGTGCCGGGCGAATGGCTGGGCGGCGATAACTATGTGCGAAGCCATGCACGTGACGGATGCATTTGAACCAATTTTCGTGGAAATCAGCGACGCCCTGCGCGACCAGCTTGCCGCAGTTGTGCGGCTGCAGGCGGAGGACGGGCTGTGGCACACGATTATTGATGACGAAAGCTCTTATACGGAAACGTCAGGTTCGTGCGCGCTGGCTGTTGCGCTTATTAAATTCTGCCGGGACGGCGGCCACGACATATACCGGAAATACATTCTGCGCGCCGCAGATGGCATTTTAAAAGAAATATCTGAAAACGGCACGGTTAAACATGTGTCCAGCGGCACCGCGGTCATGAACGACGCAGAAGGCTATAGGCGGATTCCGAACAAACGGATCCAGGGCTGGGGACAGGGGTTGGCGCTCGCGTTTCTGGCTGAGTTATCTACCTATCTGGACAACGACGGGGAAACGGACCAATAATTCACGAAAGGTTTGTGGTTCATGAAATTAAAATTGAGAGCAAATTCCTCGCTCCTTCTGAAGTTTTTTGTGGCGTTTCTATCCCTGTTGGTAGTGCCGGTGGTTATCATCAGCATTGTAATGAATGCAAACGTCAGAAACTTTTTTGTGGATGTCACCCGGAAAAATATGCAGAATTCCGTTACCTCCCTTATGGATACAGCGGAAAAAGCCCTGTATGACGCAGAGCAGGCCGCCATGAGCGCAACTTATAATGAGCGGCTCAAAAAAATCGCCATGATGGATATCGATATTTCCAATTTAGACGCGGAGGGCGTTTATCTGGTAAGCGATGTTTTTGATTCCCTTGCGGACATTGCGAGTGGGAACCGGAACATCCATTCCATTTATGTCTATAACAAGGAGAAAAACTACGTTGTAAGCTCAGAAAAACGGTATGATTTGCCGCAGGATGGGAGACACGTCCTGTGGTTCAAACGGTACAGGGAAAATCCGGAGATGGTGTCATGGTTCGAGTCGTTCGCGTTTTCTGACAGCGGCGCGCAAATTCCTGTCATCAGCGCGCTGTATCCGATAGCGACCTACAGCGGTATCTTTGAAGGAGCAATCGTCATCAATATCCCGCTGGAACGGCTGCAAAGCGGGACGGATGAGGACAGCCATGTGTTCATTATTCCACCCGACCAGAGCGGAAGTATCACCATTCATGAGCTGATGAACGTGTCGGAGGGGGAACGGGAGAGTCTGAATGAAACCGTTTCGGCCTCTGTGGAGCGACACGGTTCCTTTTATGTGGATGTCGGCGGCAAGAAATGTATCGCCGCCTATGCCAAATCGATGTATAACAACTGGAATTACTTGTCTGTCAGGCCGGTGGAGCAGGCCTTTGCGGAATTTGACGGGTTTACGCAGTTGATCGTTATCCTTTCATTGGGGATGCTGGCAGTCGGATGTGCGGTTGCTTATTTTCTATCCAAATCCTTCTACAGCCCGGTGAAGAAGATTATCAGCGACATCAAGACCAGGAGTAAAGGTCCGGACAGCACGGAAAACGAATGGAAATATATCGAAAACGCGTTGAATGAGATGGAAAAACAAGAGCAGAAAATCGAAGAGCTGATGCAGGCGGAGCGCCGGAATGCGAAAACGATTCTGCTCAAACAAATCATTGCGGACGGCATAGACCGCTGGGACGAATACTACGAGCTGTTCCCGCAGCCATATTTCAGCGTTGCGCTGATCGAGATCGACCATAAGGAAACATTTGATAAGAAATATACCTCAGGCGAACGCAGCTATTTTATGAACGTTATCCTGAAAGTTGCCAAAAACATTGTCAATTCCCAGCTCGGATTCACCGCGGACGGCTATATGCAGGAGCATGTTATTGTTCTGATTATCAATTCTGAAACAAGCAATCTGAATGAACACGGAAAGATGCTTTCCCTGCTGCATCAGGAGGTACAGAAGGTTATTGGCATGAGCGTGACCACGGCGGTAGGGCAGACCGTTGAGGCCGGAGAGGTCAGCCGCAGCTATGAGAGTGCCAAGCAGGCGCGGGATATGCGCTTTTTCGCCGGGGACGGGCAGTTGATCCTGTATGCCGGGGATACTGGGGGATACGGACCCGAAGTGCTGTTTGAGGCGGAGCTGCTCTTTTCCTGCCTGCAGTCGGGGAGGCGGGAACAGTTATATAAGCTGGTTAATAGCATGGTGCGCACATTATCTGACCCGCAGAATCAAAACATCGAATATGCCATGCAGCAGCTGATGATGCTGTTCATGAGCATCGTCCGCTATATGAACGAACACAGCATTCCACGCCAGGCGGTGATGCACAACGGTCAGAGTCCCTACGGCGAATTTCTGCAGTGTGATACGATTGATAAAATTGAGAATTATCTTTGTGATTTGTGTGACAAGATTATTGACTGCCAAACGCTTTCTGAGGAGAATGGAAATTATATGGCAAAGGTGCTTGCCTATGTCCGGGAAAATTACCATAAAGACATCGATGTGTACACGATGGCGAGCGATTTGAAAATCAGCTATTCACAGCTCCGTAGGATGTTTATTGAGTACACCGGTGAAAATATCATGGCCTATACGAACCGGCTGCGCATTGAAGAGGCAAAAGAACTGCTGACCACAACGGAGGATACGGTAATGGAAATCGCTCTGCAGCTGGGCTATAACAACGATCAGAGTTTCAACCGATATTTTAAAAAGCTGGTCGGCATCACGCCGGGTGAATACCGTAAGCTTCACGCACGGTAGGCACCGGAAGCCACAAAGAAACAATCTAAACAATAAGGAGAATGGTTATGGTTACGCAAA
>CABSKZ010000250.1 GCA_902478395.1 uncultured Eubacteriales bacterium
GCCGATCGCCGCTATTTTCGCATGCTTCAGGTTTAGTCCCGCCAGCCGCGAAAACAATTCTGCATCCTTTGGATTTGAACCTGGGATTCCCGCTTCAATGTAATCAACGCCCAAGCCGTCCAGCGTCTTTACAACTTTAATTTTGTCGTCAATTGAAAAAGAAATTCCTTCTCCCTGCGTTCCGTCCCGCAGGGTTGAATCATAAACAAACAGTTTTTTTCGCTCCATCATGCCCCTCCCATCTATTTATTTGTTTTTTTTCACCGCATACACCTTCAAATTCGCATATTCTCCAACCATTGGACTCATCTGGCGAAAACCGATTTTCCCTCCGCCAAGCAGTTCTCCCCAGGTTTTCCCGTCATCCTCAAAACGAAATATGAAAATGCCTTCAATATAAAACTCCACCACGTTACCACATTTGACAACTCTAATCCGGTATGGCGGTCTCGCCTCCTCCGGATACGGAATCGGGTCCGCCCCCTGCGCTACCAGATGGAAACCTCTGCTCTTGCGCAGATTCGCAACGTGCAGACAGCGTTCCGTTTCATACATCCTGCGGTAATAGGAAACATGGAATGCATTGATGTCCCCGCTGTGGTACATCTGATATTCTCCAGTGCGTTTCGAGAGTCCGGGAGCAAAAATATCTTCCCCATTACATCCCTTTGCAGAAAAAAAGAAAATACACAGCCCTTTGCCAGACAGTGGATAGAATTCCCAGTTGATTTCCACATCGGAAGGAAACTCCTCCCCGCACCAATACACGATATTTGCCCTCTGCCCTTCTGCCTCCGGCATCGTATTTCGCAGATGCAGCCTCCCCTCCGGAAAGGATATTTCCGCCTGTCCCTCCAGCCGGAAGCCTTCCACATCTGCCGGACAGGACAAAGAATTCTCGTATATCAATGTCTTTTTTTCATACCACATGCTATTTACTCCTTTATTTCTCGCCAAACACAGTCAATATAAGAATATTTCCCGCCATCCAAGAGGGGCTTTTGGCAACATAGCAC
This sequence comes from uncultured Eubacteriales bacterium, assembly GCA_902478395.1. Lineage (GTDB taxonomy): Bacteria > Bacillota > Clostridia > UBA1381 > UBA9506 > CABSKZ01. Next base: position 1,017 of record CABSKZ010000250.1, read on the forward strand.
AAAAGGATTTTTTGCCAAAATCCGCAAAAAATCCTTTATCGTTACCGGTTAGGATGCCCCACCTATTTCACCCAGGACATCATCTTTCTCAATTGCGCGCCTACCACTTCAATCTGGTGTGTCCGTTCCATTCTTCTTCTGGCGTTGAAGAACGGGCGGTTCGCCATGTTTTCTTTAATCCAGTTGCTTGCGAACGTGCCGTCCTGAATTTCCCCAAGTACCTTTTTCATTTCTTCCTTGGTTTCTTTTGTGATAATCCGTTTTCCAACGACATAGTCACCATATTCCGCCGTATCGCTGATAGAATACCGCATGAAGTTCAAACCGCCGCGGTTGACCATATCCGTAATCAGCTTCATTTCATGCATACACTCAAAGTAAGCGCTCTCAGGCTGATATCCCGCTTCCACAAGCACTTCGAAACCGGCCTTCATCAGTTCGGATACACCGCCGCACAGCACGCACTGTTCCCCGAACAGGTCTGTTTCCGTTTCCTCCTGGAAGGTGGTTTCCAGAACGCCGGCTCTCGCGCCGCCAATCCCCAGTGCGTATGCAAGGCCGATGTCGTGTGCCTTTCCGGTCGCGTCCTGATGGACCGCAATCAGACAGGGGACTCCTTTTCCTTCCTGATACATGCTTCTCACCGTATGGCCCGGGCCTTTCGGCGCAATCATAAACACATCGACGTCTGCAGGCGGGACAATCTGCTGGAAGTGGATATTGAAGCCATGCGCAAACGCCAGGGCTTTCCCCGCTGTCAAGTTCGGTTCGATGCTCTGTTTATACAGCTTTGGCTGTTTCTCGTCATTGATGAGAATCATAACGATATCCGCGGCCTTTGCCGCGTCAGCAGCGGTCATGACCGTCAGCCCCTGTTCTTCCGCGATTTTCCATGACTTCGAACCCTCGTACAGACCAACAATAACGTCCACGCCGCTCTCATGCAGGTTCAGCGCGTGTGCGTGCCCCTGGCTTCCAAAGCCGATAACGGCCACTTTTTTCCCTTTCAGCAGTCCCAGGTTACAATCCTGTTCATAATACAATTTTGCCATGTGCGTTTCCTCCTATAATTTTACGAGTACCTACGTGCTCTTATTTTTTCCCTTTCCCATCTTCCTTGCTGCGGGACATCGCGATCAACCCGGTCCGGGTCATTTCAATAATACCATACGGCGCAATCATTTCCTCGAACGCCTCTATTTTGGACCCCGTTCCGGTCAACTCCAAAATCATCGCATGGTCGGATATATCTATGATATTCGCGCGAAAAATGTCCGCAATCTGCGTAATTTCCGCCCGCTCCTTCGCAGTACATTTCACCTTGATAAGCGAAAGCTCCCGGCTGACGGACTTCGAAGGCTGCAATGCCTTTACCTCAATTACATCAATCAGTTTAGAAAGCTGCTTGGACACCTGGTCCACGATATAGGCATCCCCATCGACCACAATGGTCGCAGAACTCAGATCCGGATTCTGTGTGACACCAACCGCAAGGCTGTCGATGTTAAACCCCCGCCTTGCAAACAAGCCCGCCATCTTCGCCAGGATACCGGCATGGTTTTCCACCAGCGCTGTTAAGATATGTTTTGCCATCGCTCTTCATCCTTTCTGCCGCTATGGACCGGAACTGGCCCAAAACGGCCGCCGAATCATCTCCGTGCCGCGTCGTTTTTGCAGCTACAGCGTGGTTTCTGCCGGATCAACCGCCACCTCGAGCAGGAAGGTATCTTCCGTTTCCAGCAACTTTTCAATCGCACCAGAGACCTCGCTGTTTTTATGAATCGTCAAATTAGGAATATCATATGCATCCGCGATTTTTCCAAAACGCGGATATTGCCCTAAATCCACGCTCACATAATTGCCTCCATAGTTCACCTTCTGGTACTCATGCACCATTCCAAGGGAGTGGTTGACAAATACAACAATTTTCACATTAACTCCCCACTGCTTGATAGCCCCCAGCTCCGGCATCGACATTTGAAAACTGCCGTCACCTTCAATTGCGATGACCAGCGCGTCCGGCTTTGCAATTTTCGCGCCCATCGCCGCAGGGAGCCCGTAGCCCATCGTTCCGAAACCGCCGGAGGTCAAAAAGGTATTTGGCTTTTTAAATGCATAATTGTTTGAGGTCCATATCTGGTTCTGGCCAACCTCCGTCGCAATGACCGCGTCACCCTCCGTAGCCTCGGAAAGCATCCGCAAAAAATACTTCGGATTGACATACTCCCCTTCGCCGCCTTTTACCTCCGGATTATACTGCTTTAATCCTGCCGCTTCCTCCAGCCAGTCCGCCGGACAGCAGTATCCGTTCCACTCCCGTTCCAGATGTGCCAGCACATCTCGGATGTTTCCGATAACACTGATATCGCATGGAACATTTTTGCTGATTTCCGCGGGATCGATATCCACATGGATCACCGTCGCCCTGCCGGACAACCCTGCCGTATCGGCAACCGCGCGGTCGCTGACGCGCGCCCCCATGAAGATGACCAGGTCGGCCTTCGCAAACGCTAGGTTTGCAGATTTAAAGCCGTGGGAGCCTATCATCCCCAAATACTGCCTGTGCGCGGATGGAATCGAACCGATACCCATCAGCGTTGAAACGACCGGAATCCGTACGGTCTCTACCAGTCTGGTAAACGCCTCGCTCGCGCCCGCTGCCAGGATTCCCCCGCCCGCTATCATCAGGGGCCTTTTCGCCTTTTTGACCGCTTTTGCCATTTTGGCAACTTGCTTCACATCCGTCTCAATATCCGGATGGTAGCCACGGATTTCCGGTTTCCCGAGCGGTTTGTATTCGATGAGTTCTTTCTGCAAATCCATGGGGATATCAATTACCACAGGACCGGGCCGTCCCGTCCCCGCAATATAAAACGCTTCGTTCACGATGCGCGGAATGTCCTCCGCATGTTTCACCAAGTAATTGTGCTTAGAAATCGGCGAGGTGACGCCGGTCATATCGACCTCCTGAAACGCGTCCTTCCCAACCTGTGAACGAATGACCTGCCCCGTGATGGCCACCAACGGCGTGGAGTCCATATAAGCGTTGGCTATCCCCGTGACAAGGTTCGTAGCGCCCGGGCCAGATGTCGCTGTGCAAACACCGACCTTCCCCGTCATCTTAAAGTAGCTGCTGGCCGCGTGCGCAGCACCCTGCTCGTTTCTGGTAAGAATATAACGGATTCCGGTCTTTCCAATGTTGTCATAAATCGGCGTGTTTGCCGCGCCCGGATAACCAAACAGGACGTCCACACCGTGCTCCTCTATGACTTTTAAAAGCGCTTCCGCCGCTGATATTTTCATATTCTCACCTGCTTTTCATTATAATTATATTCAACAGTCCATACAAACTTCGGTTTCCAATAGAATAACACTGCATTTTAGAAGTACGGTGCTAACCGCACCACACGCTTGAGGAAACCGATACAACTGTGGTATAGTATTCATTTTAGCAATATTTTTTCAGTTTGTCAAACTATAAACCCCTTTTAGCAAAAAGCAGACATTTTTTAAACTGTTCCCCATAAAAACATACGTTTTCACGTTTGCAAAACCGGCTTCTTCCATAATTTAATCCGAAACTTTCTGCTTTTTCTGCCAATAATAACAACATAAAAATAATTTGGAAGATTTCTATGGGCAAGCGCGTAACTGCTTTTTTTGAAACAAATGACAGTGTGGAAA
>CABSKZ010000251.1 GCA_902478395.1 uncultured Eubacteriales bacterium
CAAGAGCATTTGAAAAGTACAAACGCGCCGGATCTTACCATTCGGCGCGTTTGTACCCAAAGAGGGTATTTACATGAAGAAACACAAGTACAAAGATAACTTGACGGCATTTACATTTTTACTGCCGACAAACGTTATTTTTATCACGTTGGTTGTCGTTCCAATCTTATTCTCTGCGTTTTTGTCCTTCACGGACTGGAACTTCCTTTCCGGCCTGTCCGGTATCAAATGGGTTGGACTGAGCAACTTCAAAAAGCTTCTGGCAGACAGGACCTTTGTCCAAGCCGTAAAAAACACGTTCATCTATACAATCGCAACTGTCCCTGTTTCCATTTTTATTGCGCTGGTTCTGGCCTATGTATTGAATGAAAAAATCTATGGCAAGAAATTTTTGCGCCTTTGCTTCTTTATCCCGTATGTCTCCAACGCCGTCGCGCTGGCGGCAGTCTTCAAAGTCCTGTTCCGTGAGAACGGACCGATCAATATGTTTTGCCAGTATGTCCTGCGCATGGAAGAACTTCCTCGCTGGTTTGCTGATTCCAGTCTCAATAAAATTCCGATCATTCTGTTTTTGATCTGGACCTCGATTGGCTATGAGCTTGTTGTCTATATGGCAGCAATTCAGAATATCTCTCCGTCGCTTTACGAAGCGGCCGAAATCGATGGGGCCAACAGCTTTACAAAGTTTATTAAAATTACCGTTCCGCTGATTTCCCCTACAACATTCTATCTCGTAATCGTTCGCCTGATTGCAACTTTCAAGCTGTTCACGGCGGTAAATATTATGACCTTCGGTACCCCGGCTCGTGCAAATACAACCATTGTGACGCGTATTTACGAAGAAGCCTTTAACAACTATAAGTTTGGCTATGCAAGCGCGGAAGCATGGGTGCTGGTGCTGATTATCCTTGCGATTACTGCCCTTCAATTCTGGGGTCAGAAAAAATGGGTTCACTACTAAGGAGGGCGCAGGTATGGAGCGTCAGAAAACACTGATAAAACTCATAAAAACGCTGATCGTTACCGGAATTGCGCTGCTGTTTTTGCTGCCGCTGCTGTGGATGATCTCCGGCTCTCTTAAAACGCCGCTTACGATTTTTGATTATCCGATCAAATGGATTCCGGAATCCCTGCAATGGAAGAACTACGCTGAGGTCTGGACAAGTGAATCCATGCCGTTCTGGCGTCTGTATTTCAACTCGACATTTATTGTGGTGTTCAGCCTGATCGGACAGCTTCTGTTCGCATCTCTGGCAGCGTATGCCTTCGCCAAACTGGACTTCAAAGGAAAAGACCTCTTATTTATGGCTTTTCTTGCCGCAATGATGATTCCCACGCAGGCAACCATTATTCCACGATACATGATTTTCCGCACAATCGGTCTGTACGATAACCTGTGGGCAATTATTTTGCCATCGTGGTTCAATGCAACAGCGATCTTCATGCTTCGTCAATTCTATCTCGGCATCCCGGCCAGTTTGACGGAAGCGGCCAGAATTGACGGCGCCAGTCATTTTAGAATTTGGTCGCAGATCACAATGCCGCTTACAAAACCCGCAATGGTATCGCTGGCAATTCTCGGCTTTATTGCATCCTGGAACGAATATCTCTCGCCGCTGATCTTCTTGATCGATAAAAAGTATTACACAGTTGCGCAGGGCATCCGGTTCTACTTCTCTGATGAAGCGCAGGAATTCAACATCACTATGGCCGCGGCGGCGAGTGCAATCGTCCCAGTACTGGTTCTGTTCTTCTGCTGCCAGAAGTATTTCATTGAAGGTATCGCCACATCCGGCATGAAGGAGTAAACAATGGATTTTACAGTCAGTGCATTAAGCTTTGTCGGTCCAAAAATGAAATGGATGGCGCAGCTTCCCAAAGATATGGGCATTGAAATCTTCTGGGAATACGGAAGTGAGGACTACTGGAAGCAAATGCTTCCCGTCCTGCTTTCTGAAAGAAGCGGTGCGTTCAGCATCCACGGTCCATCTGTCTGCGAAGATATTTCTCAGGCAGGAAATACAGAAGCAATTATGAAACGGCTGTGCAGGCCCTTTGATGTCTATCACCAGTTTCATAGCCGATTTTATGTGCTGCATACCAACGGAAAAATGCCGCCGAACTTAACACCAGAGGAATCAGCACAGCGAAGAGCGATTGCACTGGAACGCATTGCTGCTTTCCAAGAGCGATGCACAGCGTCCGATGTCACACTGGTCGTTGAAAACGTCAATGGCGCTCCTGGTATTCCTCCACTGTTCTCGCAGACAGATTTTCTGGATATTTTCAAGCAGCTTCCTGATCTCTTGTGCCTTTTGGATACCGGCCATGCGCTTATGAGCCAGATGGATATTTCTGCGATACAAAAAACGCTTGGCAGCCGAATTTTTGCCTATCATGTGCACGACAATGACGGAACTGCCGATCAGCACAAGCGGATCGGACAAGGTGTCTGTGACTGGACAGAATGGGCTGCGCATTATCAGCAGTACACGCCATCGGCTGAAATCGTTTTTGAATATGACGGACTGCCGCAAGTATCCGTCTATCAGGAAGACCAACTTTATTTAGAAAAAATTATCACGCATAGGACTTAATGAAAGGAATGATCGTCCATGTCTTGGCTTAACTTAGAAGGAAAAGCAGTCATCGTGACCGGAGGTGCATCCGGAATCGGCAAAGCGATTGTAGAAGAGCTGCTTGCCGACGGCGCGCAGGTCGCTGTATGCGATATGAACCCGCAGCCGCCTGTATTTGAAGGAAATACGGAAAACATGATCTATATTCACACCGACGTCACCAGTCGCCAGAGCGTGGAGGATATGGTCAAGCGAACCGTAGATACCTTTGGCAAACTCGACGCCATTGTCAATAACGCAGGCATCAATATCCCGCGGATGCTGGTAGACGAAGGCAATCAGTATGAACTGGACGAAACAGTCTGGGACAAAGTGATGAACGTCAATCTGAAGGGACTGTACTTCTGCGCGCAGGCTGCGGCAAAGGTCATGGTGCATCAGGGCTTCGGCACGATTATCAATATGTCTTCGGAGTCTGGGCTTGAGGGTAGCGAGGGACAGAGCGTTTACGCGGCCAGCAAGAACGCTGTGAACTCGCTGACGCGCAGCTGGGCGAAGGAGTTGAGCAAGAAAGGTCTTCGTGTTGTTGCCGTCGCACCCGGTATTCTGGAAGCGACTGGCCTTCGCAGTCTCTCTTACGAAACGGCGCTGGCTTACACGCGCGGCATTACCGTCGAAGAGCTTCGCGCGGGCTATGTGAAGCCCGGCATTACCCCGATGGGCAGAAGCGGCAAGCTGACGGAAGTAGCAAATGTCGTGGCATTTTTAATCAGTGACCGCTCTTCTTACATTGACGGCGTTACCATCAACATCGCCGGCGGCAAAACCAGAGGATAAGGAGTTTTATTATGCGGATTCGCCCAGATACCCCCGTACTGCTCATGCTGGCAAAAGCCTGCAATATTATATTGTTGACACTGGTGTGGGCTGTTTGCTGCGCACCGGTCGTGACGATCGGCGCGGCAACAACGGCACTTTATACCGTTATGTGGCGAATCAGTGCCGGGCAGGACGTTCGCGTCATACGGGAATTCTGGGATGCTATGCGCACAAACTGGAAGGTTGCAACAGCGTCCTGGGGGATCATGCTGCTCGTCGGGTTATTGCTGGCTGGCAACATGGTTGCACTTTCCGGGGTTCAGGCACCACCTGCTCTTTTGACACTGATGAAGGGCGCTGCTGGGCTTGTCCTGATTAGTTATCTGATCGTCCTACACTATCTCTTTGCGGGCATTGCAAAATATTATGTGACAATTTCGCAAGCTTTCAAAAATGCTTGGTTGTGGGGCATGGCTTCTTTGCCGCGGACGCTCGTGCTGTTTTGTCTGAGCGCTGTATCTGTAATCCTAGTCTATTTTCTGGAATGGCTTTCCATTGTTCTGCTCGCTTATACTATCTATTTGCAGGCAGTCATTCTGAATCATATTTTCCTGCAATACGAAAATCGCAAACACGCAGAGCCTTAATTCTCATATCTTCAAACACTATACGCTGAATACATTTATTCGGAGGACAATACATGAAAAGATTTCTTTCCGTTTGTTTGTCTGTTGCACTTCTGGTGATATTCTTTACGATTTCAATATCAGCAGAAACCTATAGCGTTATATATGTCAATGCTCTTGGAAATAGCGAAAACGATGGACAAACAGCGCAAACACCTGTGCAAACTTTATCACAAGCATATGAATGTTTCTTATTAGGAATACACACTGTCAGAAAGGTATGTGGCGGGTATCAGCCCGCCACAGCGGGGTTTTGAGTGGTGTTGATTTCAATGTACTCGGCAATCCGGCGGAGTTCGTCAGCAAATTTGAATTTCACGCTGATATTGCCGTTTTCGTAAACCTTGATATGGTCTACAAGCTCAATCAGAATTTCCCGGTTGAGTGTTTCAATGTTCTGGTACTTCATAAAGGCTATAAGAGCAGGATGCTCATTATTTACGCCGTTTGCCAGCTCCGCCCGTTCAGCGGTCAGCCGGGCCAGAATGTCCGAGAGGGATGCGGCCTGCCGCTCATAATCAGCTTTCATATCCCGGTAGTCCTGCTGGGTAATTTCCCCGTCTTTCCAGTCTTGA
>CABSKZ010000252.1 GCA_902478395.1 uncultured Eubacteriales bacterium
ATTTAAAATCCTATTTTAAATATTAAAATTCAATTTAGGTGTGGACATCTGCGGGAATTGTGGTATAATAAATATGGTTAAAAATTCTATAGTGCAATATCGGTGCGTATGGAATCATACGATAATAGGGAATTGGGTGAAAATCCCAAACAGTCCTGCTGCCGTAATGAATGAGCGCCTCTCCTGCCGCAAGGTGACCACTGGATGAACTCCGGGAAGGGGAGAGTGACGCGATGAATTCAAAGTCGGAAAACCTGCCGGTGTTGGTGTACAGATAGCTTCACAGGGGATTGAAGTGTACAAAGGCTCTGTTTTCATACAGGTATTTTGTGCTTCGGCCTTGTTAGGCCGGAGCATTTTTGTTGTAACAGATAATACCGGCATACCGGCACTATATCTTTTTAGCTGATTTATGATTTTCGGCATCGTTTTGCCGGGAAACACATTTTTACAAAAATAAGGGAGAGACAAAGATGAGTAAATGGAAAAAAACGTTGTCGGTAGCAGTTGTGTTCTGCATGCTGCTGTCTGTGTTTGTGAATATGTCCGTATTTGCAGACCAACAGAGCGGTACGCAAAAGGGAACAGTAACAGTTTCTGTCGAAAAATTCACAATTGGACAGGGATACATTAAGGAACCCGCACAGGTGCCGTTCTATGAGGGCGACACGGTTGGAATGGTGCTTGCACGTCTTCTCGGAAGCGGCAACTACAACGGTGGGACAGATTCGGAGAATATTACATATCTGTCTAACATAAAAGATGAAAATGCCGGAGAGGTGAATATTCCGCAGTATATTCAGGATGCAGCCGGATCCATTACGCCGAATGCCGACGAATGGTTGGGGGAAAGAGACCTTACAACGATGTCCGGCTGGATGTATATTGTGAATAATGCGCTTGCGCCAGTAGGAATGGGAAGCTATGTCTGCAAGGACGGGGATGTTGTCCGTGTCCAGTTCTCTGCATACGGATTTGGTGCGGATCTTGGCTACGGCTGGGGAAGTTCCCTGATTGAAGCGGTTGATAAGGACGCGTTGACCAAAAGAGTTGCGGAAATCAACAGCAGACAGGATAAAGCCAGTCTGCTTTCCGACGAGGGCGTAAAAGACTGGTATGATACGGCGCTGATTGTGCTGGAAACCTTGGAAGGAAATGATCAGGATTCTGTCGATTTGACGCTGGCAGAGCTGGACGCTGCGGTTAAAAATTATGATGACAGCCAGCCGGAGATAGACAGGATCTTAGGCACAATCGCGGAGGATTATAAAACCTCTAGCAGCGAATGGTGCGTCATGGACATGGTCGCTTATGGCATGAAGGATGAAATTACGGATGAAGCCAAAGCTGCATACCTTAACAAAGGGACCGCGTTGGTGAATTCGTCTAAAAAAGGAACTGATTTTTCTAAAACGGCGATTGTCATGACTGCATTGGGACTCGATCCGCGCAGCGTCCCGGGAAAGAACGGCGCGACGCTGGACATCATAGACACGCTTGCTACCAGTGAAGGGATAGACGGCATTAACGGCGCTTCCTTTGCTTTGCTTGCATATGATTCCGGAGACTACCCAGTATCGGATAAAACATGGACGAGGGAATCTATCATTTCCTATATAAAAGACGTACAGCACGACGATGGCGGCTGGGCGCTTTCCGCTGACAAAACAAAAGCCTCTGATCCGGATGTTACCGCGATGGCAGTCTGCGCACTTGCGCCGTATTACCTGATGGAAACAGACACCTATGAGGTTCGTCCGGCAATCGACAGGGCTGTCAACTGCCTGTCCGCCTTACAGTTGGAGGACGGACAGTTCGCCTCATGGGGAACAAAAAATGCCAATTCAGCTTCCGCGGTGATTCTGGCCCTATCTTCGCTGGGGATCGACGCGGACACGGACAGCCGCTTTGTGAAAGGGGAAAACAGTGCGCTGGACGGGCTGTTTGCATATAAAACAGAGTCGAACAAATTTGGTTATACTAATAATACGAAAGAAAACGCGATGGCGACGGAGCAGGCGTTCCGCGCACTGGTTGCGTATTCGGCATTCCTGCAAAGCGGGCAGCCGGCAAACGTTTATGATTTCGGCACCATGTCTGGGGACGTTGTCCGCCCGCCGCAGAGCAAGACGGTCTCTATCCGTGTGGAAGGTATCGGAGAAAACAAGCTGTATGAAAAGGAGCATACGTTTACGTACGATACGCAGCTTGCTTCGGTCAGCGATATTATCAAATCGGCTGTCGGTGAAGGAAATTATACCATTACATCTGGCGACTACGGCGACTATTTCTCCGCTTTGTACGGGGAAGCGGAAGCTACCTTCGGAGGACAGAACTATGACGGCTGGCAGTACCGTGTCAATGGAATCTCCCCAGATTTCAGCATGAGTGGTTACGCTGTTTCTGATAAAGATGAAATTGTCGTCTATTATGGCAGCATGACGACGCAATACCCGCTGGATCCGGTGGTCACATATGTTGATGGAGGGGTGAAGCTCACCTTCTCCGCTGAAGAAAAGGAATATGGTCCGGCGCCTGACTATGCGGTTACGGTTAAAACAGTTCCCATTACTGGGGCCACCGTAACATGGGGATATGGGGAAGGCCAGACTTCGACCTACACGACAGACGATACCGGTTCTGTAACGATTCCGGCGGAGCAGGCCGCTAACGGGGATCACAGCGTACAAATTGAAAAATATGACACCACTAATGAAGTCGAAGGCAAATTCCTGCCGCTCGTCGTCCGGCTTGCGGAAGACAAGACCATTACACTGAAAAATCAGGTTGCGGTTACGGAAGAGAATAAGGAGATCGCGGTTACAAAGAACGACCCGCATATCATTTACAACGTAGCGAAAAATGTCGCTGCGGCATTTGTTACTGAACCGACTGTGAGCGGAGAACAGAAGAAGGCTGATCTTCCACAGAGCACAGTGAATGCGAAGATAGACGGAAACAGCGTTGCAGTTGATATCATGACGGGCACTAAAATTACGGGAGACAGCACTTGGGACGGCAGGTTCGCGCTTCCGGTAAAGGAAAGCAATCCAACTGTTCCCGTTCATACGGTAAACCTTTGCTTTTCGGTTGGTGGGAACAACCCGCTCACATTCAGCAAAGGAATTCGCATCCATCTTCCGGGAATGAAAGGAAATAAGGTCGGCTATTTGGGTGCGGATGGAACGGTTACGGAAATTACGAACGTGATGACCAGCGACGCGGCGTCCGCCCTTACAGGAGAAGCCGGAAAAATCGTGGTTGGAGACGATTTGATCGTATGGACCAAGCATTCCGGCACACTTGTTTTGTATACGGAAAACGGAGGCGGCGGTCCATCGGAAATAACCGTTCGGTTCAGCCTCATTGGCGATACAAAGCACGACACTCCGGAGAATCATGATAAATCAATCACATGGATCAGCATGACGAATTACACGCTGCCGGAAGGCTCGACGGTTAAGGATTTGTTTGAAAGGGCTTTGGCAGACGCAGAGCTGACCTATGAACTGGATTCCGCAGGCAACTATGTGAAATCCATCAACGGCCTTGCAGAATTCGATAACGGCCCGAATGCCGGTTGGCTCTACCGTGTAAATGGCGAGCATCCGAGTGAAGGATTTGCAGATTATACACTTTCGGACGGCGACAGAGTCAATTGGCACTATGTCGATGATTACACAAAAGAACCGGATTATGATGAGGATTGGAATAACAACGGTTCCGGCGACGATGACGACGAAGACGATAACAACGGAGGCGGCAACGGAGGCGGAGGAGGCAGCAGCAGCCGTCCAAGCAAAGGTACGGGTGTTACAACGCCGGCAGTTGATCCGAGTGATGAGACAAAATCCATTCAGTTTGAGGATGTTTCCGGCTGGTCGGAAGAATATATTTATTATCTTGCAAACAAAAACATTCTCACTGGTAAATCGGAAACAAGCTTTGCGCCGCGGGATAATATCACTAGGGCGGAGCTGACCGCAATTCTTGCGAGAATGAGCGGAGCAGATTTGTCTGGTTACGAGATGCCGGACTTTGATGACCTCACTGCGGGCGCATGGTATGTCGGCGCGGTTGCGTGGGCCAGCGAGCAAGGTGTCGTCATGGGAGAAAACGGTATCTTCCGTCCGGACGACAAGGTTACCCGTCAGGAAATTGCAGTGATGGTGAACCGGTATGCGAAAAACGTAGCGGATTACACCATGCCGGAAAAGAATGAAGCCACAGTTTTCGCAGATGATTCCGAGATAGCGGAATACGCGAAAGAAGCTGTTTACTCTATGCAAAAGGCCGGTATTATCAACGGAAAAGGCGATAATCGATTCGCTCCAACCGAGTATGCAACGAGGGAAGAAGCCGCGAAAATGATAGCGGTATTCCTGCAGGAAATGGAATAAAGTGAAGGGGATGCAGTTAAATGCGTATACCGCGCAAAGCATAAATCCGTTTGTAGGCCATTTTGTGAAAGTAAGAAATATAGCATAAAACAGAGGGGAAAACTCGTCATATGGCGAATTTCAGAATTAAAATCCTTCGCGTTTTGAACAAGCCTTACTTCTCAGAGTGCATTTTGTGTGCTACGCTGTTTTGCGTTCATCCCTAAAAAGGGGCTGTCGTTTTACGACAGCCCCTTTTACTATAGA
>CABSKZ010000253.1 GCA_902478395.1 uncultured Eubacteriales bacterium
CTGCAGCTGTTTTTGAATAAAATAGAACCCGTTGTTATACTGGTAGTATGCAGATGGGTAACTGGCTGAAAAAACCATGATGAGGCCTAAAACCAGCAGGACCAGCACCGTAACCAGAAAACCAAAATCAAGCCCGCCCTTTGTGAGCCGGACCCGTCCCTTGACTGCCGCCTTTTTTCTTCTGTCCGTCCCGGCGGCACGCTGCCGCTTTGCTGTATTCGCTGTTGTACTCACGCAACCTCACCACCTGGAATTTGATAACTACAAGCATACGTACTAAACAAATGTACGCACGCAAGCCATTCTTTAAAACACACCCATGATACTAACGAATGCCACCACACACAGAATTAGTGTGACGAGGGAAAAGCATGTGACAATTTTCGTTTCCCGCCACCCGCACATTTCGAAATGATGGTGGATGGGACTCATCTTGAATATTCGCTTTCCCGTCAGCTTAAAGGAAGTAACCTGAATGATAACGGAAAGCGTTTCCACCAGATACACACCGCCGACGATGATTAAAATCAGCGGCAGTTTGAGCGCCACTGCCGCAACCGCAACCGCGCCGCCCAAAAACAGAGAACCTGTGTCTCCCATGAACACCTTCGCCGGATGCGCGTTGAAGAACAGGAATGCCAGACAGCTCCCGCTGACCGCACCGATGAAAACAGCTATCAGGGTCTCTCCCATGATATATGCGACAACGGTCAGGAATATTCCCACGATCAGCGTAACCGTTGCGGCAAGACCGTCCAGCCCGTCAGTCAGGTTGACGCTATTGACCATCGAAAGATGCACAAATACCACGAACGGAATGATGAACAGACCAATGTCAACCATTTTATCAACAAACGGAATGATAATTTCCCCATTCAGATATCCTAAATAATTCAGTGCAACTGTACTCACTATCGCGACAAACAGCTGAGCCAGAAATTTTGCCTTCGCGGAAAGCCCCAAATTCCGTTTCATAACGACCTTGATGAAGTCATCTACAAAACCGATAGCGCCATACAGCACCGCCGTCAGTACCAAAATCGCCATTTCATAGTCCACGCCGGATGTTATCATCGTAACGAACACTGTGGATAGTACAGATGCGACAATCATGGTGATGCCGCCCATTGTCGGCGTGCCGCTCTTAACGCGGTGCCAGCTCGGCCCCTCCTCGCGGATGCTCTGCCCAAACTTCAAACGGCGCAGAAATGGAATCAACACGGGTGTTGTGACCAGACAAATCACAATAGACGCAACTGCCCCGATTAGTATATTGTTCAAAAACTCCAGCCCCTTTATCCGGTAATCGTCAAAATCAAACCAAATTTATTAGAAATTCTGTCACGCGCTCCAGTTTCATTGCACGAGAGGCTTTTATCAAAACGGTATCTCCTCCGCGAACCAGCCCGCCCAGCTTTTGCAGCAGTTCCGTAACGGTTTCAAAGGAATGAATCGCCGCGCTGTCCATTCCGTTTTCAAACGCGCCTTCCGCAATGTACCTCGCGTTTTCGCCTACCGTTATTAGCTCATCAATTCCGCGGCGGCATACCGCAGAACCAACCTCCCGGTGCGCACCGTAGGCATAGTCGCCCAAACAGACGATATCGCCCAGCACCGCAACCCGCCTGCCGGGATATGCTCCAAGCACCTTCAGCGCAGCCTGCATAGATGCCGGCGCAGCGTTATAGCAGTCGTTGATAATTCGCAGGCCGTTATGTTCCAGAATATCCATCCGCATATTTGTCGGCCGGAATTCCGCGAGCGCAGAGATAATCCCATCATCCGGCACACCATATAGAATCCCGCACACGCAGGCAAACAGAGCATTGTAAACGTTATGCTCACCCGGGATATGCAATGTAATATCCATTTCATGCCCCAGTCCGCTGAAATGAAAAGAAATGCTGTCTACCCGGCTATCGACCCGGCTCGCTAAAACATCACAGTCCGTGTTTTCTACCCCGGCGCTGATGGTATTCTGCGAGATTTCCAGCCTGTGCTTCCACAGAATCGGGTCGTCTCCGTTTAAGAGCACCGTTCCGTTTGGCTTCGTATGCGCAAGTATTTCAGATTTCGCGCGGTAAATATTTTCCTGCGAACCAAGCAGTTCGATATGCGACATGCCAATATTGGTCAAAATCGCGGTATCTGGTTTTATAATTTTCGCCAACCGGTCAATTTCCCCAAAACCGCTCATTCCCATTTCCACCACAGCGATTTCGTGCCGTTCCTCCAAACGGAACACGGTCAGCGGCAAGCCGATTTCATTATTAAAATTCCCTTCGGTTTTCAGTGTATTGAATTTGCTTTCTAAAACGGCAGCGACCATTTCCTTCGTGGTAGTTTTGCCAACGCTCCCCGTCAGCGCAACCGCGGGGATTGGGAACAGGCTCCGGCAATATGCGGCCAGCTTCTGCAGCGCGCGCAGGGTGTCATCTACTCGAATAACCGGGCACGTTCCCGGCTTTGTGTCTTTCGCCGTCAAAACTGCTGCTGCGCCGCCTTCCAGCGCCTTCGCGATGAAATCGTGTCCATCAAAATTCTCTCCCACCAATGGCACGAACAACGAACCCGGTTCCAGTTTCCGGCTGTCCGTTGAGACAGCTGAAATCTGCGTTTCCGCATTGCCGCAAATCAATTCGCCTTCCGTCGCACTTACCACTTCCGCCACCGTTATTATTTTCATCGTCTCACCCTCATCTGGTTTCCAATTTTATGCTTGTTTTGCCAAAAGTTCCTGCACGACCTCACGTTCGTCGAAATGGCGTTTTTCGGTTCCGATAATCTGATAGGTCTCATGCCCTTTTCCTGCAAGAATAATACAGTCGCCTGCATGCGCATTTTCCAGCGCGAACCGGATGGCCTCCCGCCGGTTCTCTATCACAGTATAAGCACAGCCCGTTTTTTTCATTCCCTCCTCAATTTGGAGGATAATCTGCATCGGGTCCTCTGTCCGTGGATTATCGGAGGTGATAATGCAGAAATCAGAAAGTTTCCCTGCAATTTCTCCCATTACGCTCCGTTTGCTTCTATCGCGGTCGCCGCCGCAGCCAAACAGCGTAATTACACGCCCTTCCGCAAATTCCCGCACTGTTTCGATGATATTTTCCAAACCGTCCGGCGTATGGGCATAATCGATAATCACCGTATAGTCAGTTTTCGTGTAGACTGTCTCTGCGCGTCCTTTTACCCCTTTGGCAAGCAGAAGGCCATTCACGGTATTTTCCTTCGTGATGCCGAGTGCATTGCAGGCGGCGATTGCCGCTAGCGCATTATAGACGGAAAAGCGCCCCGGAATACCAAGCCGGACGGGCGTAGTCACCGTTTTTGTAACAACGTCGAAAATCACGCCGCGGGAAGAAATTTTAAGATTCTCCGCCCGGAAATCGGACTCATTATCAATAGAATACGTCACAGTTTCACATGGCACAGTTTCGACAATGCTGTGCCCTCTCTCGTCATCCACATTGATAATCCCCAAAGCCGACTGCTCAAACAGCTTCTTTTTTGCATTCAGGTAATTTTCCATCGTCCCATGAAAATCCAGATGGTCCTGTGTCAGATTCGTAAACACGCCGATACAGAATTTAATTCCGTACACGCGCGACAGCTCCAATGAGTGGGAGGATACCTCCATCACCACATATTCGACCTGTTCCCCGCGCATCTGTGCAAACAGTTCGTGCAGCTCCAAAGATTCCGGCGTCGTGCGTTCGGAGGGGAGGACTTCTCCGCCTATCATGTTGCCGTTTGTTCCAATCAATCCGACCTTTTTCCCGGAAAACTCCAGCACGTGTTTTAGCAGGGTCGTTACAGTCGTCTTCCCATTTGTGCCCGTAACGCCGACAATCTTCAAATCCTTTGCAGGATTGCCGTAAAAATTTGCCCCGATAATCGCCAGTGCCCTGCGGGAATCCGCCACACGGATACAAGCTGCGTTTCCTGCCAAAGCATCCTCCTGCACGACTATGGCCGCCGCCCCCTGCGCAAGTGCATTCGGAATATATTTGTGTCCGTCGGTCTGAAAGCCCTTGATACACACAAATACGAAGCCGGGCTTTACCTTTCTTGAATCATAAGCAACGCCGGAGATTTCTATGTCCAGTTTTCCTGTTGTTTCAATTGTTTCTACATGATTTAATAAATCTTTCAGCTGCATCGATGTCCTCCTCTCAGGTATGTTGCTCAGTCTACATCCAGGAACCGGAATTCGACCCGTACCACGCTTCCCGCTTCGACCTGCGTTCCCTCCGGCGGGTCTTGCCGGATAGCGATCGTCCGTTTCGACGTGCTTCCGGTCGCGCCAGCGCTGGTGACGTTGAGGTTCAGTTTGTGCTCTGCTAACCGCGCCTGGACCTCTGTCAGAGACAGGTTGGAAACATCCGGCACTGTCACGGTCTGGCCCTGTGTATCCTCCGTATATAGTATGACGGTGGAGTTTGCAGATAAGGTTGCGCCGACCTTCGGCATCTGGTCTTTCACCGTGTCGCCGTTTCCGACGACCGTATATTTCAGGTTCTCCGCAGTGATGTCCTTAATCGCTTTATCCTTTGCGAGGCCCTTCACATCAGGAACATAAACGTCCATATTTTCTTTTTCCTCTTCGGTATACTGCGGCTCGACCTTCAGGTAACGGAGGG
>CABSKZ010000254.1 GCA_902478395.1 uncultured Eubacteriales bacterium
GAGAGGAATTCGAAGAAAACGGGATTTAATTTGAATTTTTGGGGAAGCATAATATTTGCCAAATAACGTGAAGTTGAGTAAACTATATTTTAGATTAGCACTCACCTATAAAGAGTGCTAACAAAATTCGGGGGAATATAAACATATCATACAATTTTCATGAGGAGGAGTTTACATGAACATCAAACCATTGGGCGACAGAGTTGTAATTAAAATGGTAGAAACGGAAGAAACCACAAAAAGTGGCATTGTACTTCCGGGTTCGGCAAAAGAAAAGCCGCAGGTCGCGGAAGTCGTAGCGGTAGGCCCCGGCGGTATGGTTGACGGCAAAGAAGTAAAGATGGAACTGGCCGTAGGCGATAGAGTTATCACCAGTAAATACGCGGGTACTGAGGTCAAACTGGACGGCGAGGAACTGACCATCCTCAAGCAGAGCGACGTATTGGCTAAAATTCAATAATTGGAGGGAATAGACGATGGCGAAAGATATTTTATACGGAGAAGAAGCAAGAAAAGCACTGGAAGCCGGCGTGAACCAGCTGGCAAACACCGTTAAGGTTACGCTTGGCCCGAAAGGCAGAAATGTAGTGCTCGATAAAAAATACGGCGCGCCTCTCATCACGAATGACGGTGTGACGATTGCAAAAGAAATCGAACTGGAAGACGCGTTTGAAAATATGGGCGCGCAGCTCGTAAAAGAAGTTGCAACCAAGACAAACGACGTTGCAGGAGACGGCACCACAACTGCGACACTGCTTGCGCAGGCACTGATCCGCGAGGGTCTTAAAAATGTAGCAGCAGGCGCAAACCCGATGATTGTGAAAAAGGGAATTTCCAAAGCGGTTGATGCGGCGGTTGACTATATCGTATCCTCCAGCGCAAAGGTAAACGGCAAAGGCGATATCGCCCGTGTCGCTTCCATTTCTGCAGCGGACGAGACGGTTGGGAACCTGATAGCAGACGCGATGGAAAAGGTCACAAATGACGGCGTTATCACGGTTGAGGAATCCAAAACAGCGGAAACCTATTCCGAGGTTGTCGAGGGTATGCAGTTTGACCGTGGCTATATTTCCCCATACATGGCGACAGACATGGATAAAATGGAAGCTGTTTTAGACGATGCGTACATTTTGATCACTGATAAAAAGATTTCCAACATCCAGGATATCCTTCCGGTGTTGGAGCAAATCGTGCAGCAGGGTAAAAAGCTGGTTATCATTGCGGAAGATGTAGAAGGCGAAGCGCTGGCAACCCTGATTGTCAACAAGCTCCGCGGAACGTTTGTCTGCACTGCGGTGAAAGCGCCTGGCTTCGGTGACAGAAGAAAAGAGATGCTCAAAGATATCGCGATCCTGACGGGCGGCGAAGTCATTTCTGAAGAGCTCGGTCTGGAACTGAAGGATACACAGGTCAGCCAGCTTGGCCGTGCAAGACAGGTTAAGATTCAGAAGGAAAATACCATTATCGTGGATGGCGCTGGCAACGCGGACGAAATCAAGTCCAGAATCAATCAGATTAAAACACAGATTGAAGAGACCACCTCTGATTTCGATAAGGAAAAATTACAAGAGCGTCTTGCGAAGCTGTCCGGCGGCGTAGCGGTCATCAAGGTCGGCGCGGCTACGGAAACAGAAATGAAGGATAAGAAGCTGAGGATGGAAGACGCGCTTTCCGCTACCAGAGCGGCTGTTGAGGAAGGTATCGTACCGGGCGGCGGCACGACCTATATCAATGCGATTAAGGCTGTCGCAAAACTCCTGGATTCCACGCATGGCGACGAGAAAACAGGCGTTCAGATTGTACTGAAAGCATTGGAGGAACCAGTAAAACAGATTGCGTTCAATGCCGGTATCGAAGGCAGCATTATTGTTGAGAAGCTGAAAAATTCTGATGATAAGATTGGCTTTAACGCGCTGACAGAGGAATATGTCGACATGATTGACGCGGGCATTGTTGACCCGGCGAAGGTTACCAGAAGCGCTCTTCAGAACGCTTCCAGCATCGCTGCAATGGTTCTGACAACGGAAAGCGTCGTCGCAGACAAACCGGAAAAAGAAGCTCCGATGCCCCCTGCAGGAGGCATGCCGGGCGGAATGGGTTACTAAGATATAACCGGAGTTCTTGACCGGGAAACGGTTTAAAAGAGAGCCTGGATGCTGATAAGTCGGCGTACTTGAGCGGTGTGAGAAATCACACCGCTTTTTCTTGCGTTTCTTCTGGGTCTGTGTTATAATCTTTTGGACTTTATCTAAAAAGGGGTTTTTCCAGTGGAGATAAATTACAGGCGGACCACCGTTTCTTGCTTTGTCGGAATATTCGTGCAGGCGATTATCACGAATTTGACGGCGCTTCTTTTCGTCCCAATGATGGACCTGTACGGATTCAGCTATCAACATTTGGGGATTTTGGTCGGTATCAACTTCACCGCCCAGGTCACGGCGGACATTCTATGTAGCGGATTGGTAGATAAGCTCGGGTTCCGGAAAATGGTCCTTCCAACGAATATTCTGTCCTTTTTGGGACTGATTCTGTTTGCGCTCGCACCGGTTCTGTTTCCTGGGCATGTTTTTGTTGGAATTGTGATTGCAACAATTATTTTTGCATTTTCCGGCGGCTTGCTGGAGATTCTTTTGAGTCCTATTATTGCGGCAATTCCGGGGGACGACAAAGGGCCAGCTATGAGCCTGATGCATTCGTTCTATGCGTGGGGGCAGGTTGCCACTATCATTCTGACCACAGTTTTTCTGTTTGTGTCCGGCAGCGGAAACTGGCAGATGATTGCGCTAATGTGGGCCGTTGTGCCGCTCGTCAACTTCTTTATGTTTCTGAAAAGCCCTTTTCCCTCAGCGGTGCCAGAGGAGCACAGGCAGGGCTTTCGCAAGCTTACCCTTCAACCGTTTTTTCTGTTGGCATTAGCTGCAATTTTTCTGGGAGGCGGGGCGGAAGTGGCGATGAACCAATGGGCGTCAACCTTCATGGAAAAGGGGCTTGCGCTGCCAAAACTCACTGGGGACCTGCTGGGGATGTGCGGATATGCGGTTATGATTGGAGTTGGAAGAATGCTATATGGCATCAAAGGCGCGCAAATGAATCTCCACAGGGTCTTGATTGGCGGTGCCCTGCTTTCGGTGCTTTGCTATATGATAGCGGCGGTTTCCCCCTTGCGCTGGCTCAGTATCGCGGCGTGTATCCTGTGCGGTCTGGGAACCAGCCTTCTGTGGCCTGGAACACTTGTTGTGTCTTCAGAACGGTATCCACTTGCGGGAGCATGGATGTTTGCTATTCTTGCCATGAGCGGCGATGTTGGCGCGGCGGTTGCGCCGTGGCTAACTGGCGTCGTGGTGGACTGGACGAACGGAACTGCGGCTGCGGCAGCAGTTTCTAGGCTGCTGCATGTTTCCGTGGAACAGGGAGCGATGCGGATTGGTATTATGGTGGTCGTCGTGTTCCCGTTGCTGGCATTGGTTGTGCATTGCATTTTGTATCGGCTAAAAGGGAAAGAATTGTCTGGCGGATTGGAACCCGGTTCGCTAAAATAAGAAATACCGCCGGCAAACACCGGCGGTATTTCTTAAAAATCTTTGTTTTGAACAATTTTACAGGAGATGACGTACGAAAGCGCAAAAAGCAGCAATATAATAACGGGGGCCGCAATCAGGACTGAAATCAACATCTGTTCAGTCGGGGTAAAGCCCTTTGCGAAATAACCGCCAAGCAGGATAATGGAGGCGGTCAGAATCCCCACGACGGCGAAAATCATGACCCTTCCTTTTTCGATGCCAAACTTATAAATCAGCGGCAACAGAATCGCCAGAAACAGAAGAGCCGCACACACAAGGAGCAAAGACGAACCAAAAACCTCCGGACCGATGGGCTGTCCCTTAAGCAGCAGAATCAGGCATGTGACAGCCAGCGAAACGACGAGGCCGAAAAGGGAAAGACCTGCGGAAAGCAGATATTTGCACCGAACCAATTCCTTGCGCGATACCGGGGCGGCCAGCGCAAGCTGATCCCACTTTACCTGCGCGTCGTAGGAGAAACTGCTAATGCCCGACATGGCGCACATCATTACAACGATTCCTCCAAAATAGGAGGCGTCCTCGTTAAAATACGCCATTGCGCCGAAAAACAGCAGAAACAGCAGAATTGTCCGAAAATATTTTTTTGTAACGATGAAATCCTTCATCAAGAGTCCTTTCATTCCCGTTCCCTCCCTGAATAGAATAACATGATATCCTCAATGGTAGTATTGTCCAGTACGAAGCTTTTATATTTGGAGGCGTTTTTCCGCTTATCGGAAATTAAAACCTCATATCCGAATGCATTCTTCTTGGTCTTTACGATATCTGCGCTGTCGATTTTCGCAAGGTCATTCGTGCCGCATTTCAAAATGCCGTAGTCATACAGCAGTTCATCCTTCGATTTGCTGAAAATCAGGTTTCCTTCGTGGATAAACGTCACATAGTCGGCAACCTTTTCCAAATCTCCGGTGATATGGGAGGAGAATAGAACCCCGTGTTCCTCGTCCTGAATGAAATCGAGGAAAATGTCGAGTATCTCATTGCGGACGATGGGGTCCAACCCACTAGTTGCCTCGTCGAGCAGAAGGAACTTCGGATGGTGCGAGAG
>CABSKZ010000255.1 GCA_902478395.1 uncultured Eubacteriales bacterium
GGAAATCGTCGCCAAATAGATGATGGAGCCCCAGCCAATTTGCTGCCAGATTCCGGAGGTCACATAAATCGTCGTAAACCACGACTCCTCCATCATAAAGGCGATCCGCTCCCCGCCGAACAGGACGATAATATTGTTTATCAGGCCATTGAGCGAGGTAAAATCCAGCACCAGGCCGACCGCCACCACCAGAGAAATGAAATGCGGCAGATAGCTGATGGTCTGGATTGTTTTCTTAAATTTCATGAACGGTACTTCATTGAGCAAAATCGCGAGGATAATCGGTGCGGGAAAGCTAAACAAAATCGACGCGCCGCTGATTCGCAAAGTATTCACAAGCACCTGCCGGAAGTTGTAGCTGTGGAAAAAATTAATGAAATGCTCCAGCCCGACAAACGGGCTGCCCCAAATGCCGAGCCGCGGCACATAATGCTTAAACGCAAGCACAATGCCTGCCAAAGGTATATAACAAAAAATTAAGTAATACAGGAAAACCGGAAGAAAAATAAGATACAACGATTTTTCCCGGGAAATCCGTTCAAGCGCATAGCGCCATTTTTTCGTCTGCCTGTTTTGCAAAGACGTTGCCTGAGTACGCAAAATAATCCCTCCTGTGTTATGGTTACAGCATCATTATACTAAAACAAATGCCGCCGCATAAGGTCGATTTTTAATCAAAATGGTTGTTTTTTTAATAACGTATCCAGCCGTCAAGATACAAAAATAGCCGCCGGGTTCCGGCGGCTGTAAACAGGTGAAAAGGTCTGCACACGTTAGACTGAAAGCCCGCTTTCAGGACAGCTTGCATCATAACAGAACAGGATGTACCGGGCAAAATACCAAAGGGGCTGCGGGCCCTGTTCCGGTCAAGGCAGCACCCCTGGCTATATTTCTTGCGTAAGCCAACGCTTTCAGTCCGCTTCCCTTAAGCGTTCGTGTCAGGAAGCAAGTCTCCGGCGCGCGTCAGGAACAAATGCGTGTCAGCCATAGGGGAACCTCCGCTGCCCGCTATTTTATTTCCAAATCGATATATTAATTCTATTTCTTTGCGTCCCTCCGGTACTCCATCGGCGATTTTCCGCTGTATTCCCGGAACATACTGCTGAAATGCTGTGCGTTGCCAAACCCGACGCGCTCTGCAACCTCGTAGGATTTCAGGTTTGTCGACACCAGAAGATACGCGGCCTTTTCCATGCGGATATTTGTCAAATATTCCTTAAAATTGATTCCCGTATGCTTTTTGAAAAAACCGCTGAAATAAAACGAATTCATATGAACCAGCTCGGCCATGCTTTTTAACGATATATCACCAGCGTAGTTCTCCTCCACATACCGCCGGACCAGTTCAATTTCCCCGGGCATACGAAGCTGATTGGCATCAATCTGATCCGCGATTTCACACAGCCCCTCCCGAATGATTTGGGTAAGCTCGGAAAAAGACAGAACTCCGGCAATTTTCGCATTCAGCGCACCGTCTACGGTGCGCAGCTCGTCGGGAAAATTCTTATGGCCGACCTGCTCTACCACACCCTGCATCAGGGATTTGAACAGAGCGAACACGTAGTTCTGTGCAAGCTGCGGATTGCCATATGTCATGGTTTTGAACAAGCGGCATATCTTTTCCGCATGCGGCAGAAGCGTCTCTTTCCGGCAGACCAGAACATCCTGCAAAAGCTCCTTTTCAAGGATGGAAAGCTCTTCAAATTTTTCTTCAAGCTGTTGGCTGGGGATATGTTTCCGATCCAGCACCAGGCCTCCGCCCAGAAAAAACGCATAGCTCTCCAGCGCGACCGCATCCTGGAAAGACTTTGGTATGCCGCCCATATTGTCGGCTGTCGAACCAATTAATATCGTGACGGTTTCCCCAGTTTCCTCCCTGACCATATCGCGTATATCACAGGCAAGCTGATACAATTTGCCGCCCTGTTCTTCTTCATGGTTCAGCAGGATACAGATATAATTCTTTTTGTAAAATAAAATCGGGTTACCTGTTAAATATCGCTCCAGCCTTGCAAACAGGGAAAATTTAAACAAATTATATTCCTGCGAACCGATATCGCTTCTATCCAGCCGAACCAGCAGAAGCGAGAAAAAAGAATATTCCTTATCTTCTTCAAACTGCCTGGGGGCGAAGGATATGTTTGCTTTTTCTCTGTCTGCCGGACCTGTAAAGTCATAGTCCGTCAGAAGCTCCTGCAGTTCCTTTTTATCCAGCTTTTGCGGAACCCCGCCGGCAGCTTTCATAACCGCCTGCCGCAGGCTGTCCTTGTCAATCGGCTTGGTAAGATAGTCTACCGCGCCATACCGAACAGCCTCCTGTGCGTAGGAAAATTCGGAATACCCGCTGATAAAAATCACCTGCACAGCCAGCTTATTCTGTTTAATCAGCCTGATGATTTCCAGGCCGGTTTTCCCCGGCATAGAAATATCCGATATTACGATGTCGCATTGGTGTGCCTCAAGCCGTTTCCACAATTCATTTCCATTGTCACAGGTTCCGGCCAGGGTAATCCCCATTTCTTCCCAATCGAACATGTTCTGAATGCCGCTTACGATCACAGGCTCATCGTCCGCGATCAACAATCTTATCATGCCTGCCCCTCCCTGTCCGGAATCTGTATCAGCACCGAGGTCCCAACGCCCTGCACAGAACTGACCGATACCTCGCAATCTTTTCCATAAAACATTTTGAGCCGTTCAGCCACATTTCTCAAGCCGATTCCATTCGACCCCTGAACCGGCTTTACCGTAGTTTCTCCGGCTGTGACCGCCCGTTTGATTTCGTCCAGCCGCCCGGGCGCCATCCCCTTGCCATTATCACTAATTTCCAGCTTAATCCAACCATTTTCTTTCCAGCCGCAAATCCGCACCACGCCTTCCCTTCCCTTTAAACCATGCGAGACCGCGTTTTCCACAACCGGCTGCAGCGTCAGTTTGGGGATTACCAACTGCCGTATGGCCTCGGAAACCTGAATTTCCAGTTTGAGCCTTCCGCCATACCGGATGTGGATAATCTGAAAATATTCCTTTATCACAGACAGTTCCCTCTCAACCGGAACCGCGTCTTCACCAGCGTCAATCAAATACCGGAACTGCTGCGCAAGGGAACGAATCATCTCCGCGGTCTCCATATCGCTGTTGTTCTCTGCCATCATGCGGATGACCTCCAGCGTGTTATATAAAAAATGTGGCTGTATTTGCGATTTCAAAGCCGACAGTTCCGCCTCCTTCTGGCGAAGCTGTGAAACGTAGACCTTATCGATGGTCTCCTGCAATGTTTCCACCATGCTGTTGAAGCTGTGGCCGATTTGCCCCAGTTCGTCCTGCCGTTCCAGACTGACACGCGCGGAAAGATTTCCCTCGCGTACCTGCTTCATTCTGCTTACAATATGGTTAATAGGCCTGGAAAATGTATTTGACCCAGCAAACGCGAAAATAATGCAGATTAGCACGCCCAACGCACTTACCGCAATCGTGATGTTTCTGACCGTATAGATTTTAGAAAGAAAATAATTTTCATCGACGCCGCATATCAGTGTCCAGTTTGTCACCGGAATATTTCTGGAATAGAAATACTTTCCGCCGCCCTTAGCGTCTTTCATATAGGGATTGCTGATATGGTCCGCATATTCATAAATTTTTCTGCCAATCCAAGCCTCATCAATGCTGTAAATGCAATTTCCGTCCTTATCGACGAGATAAAACACATTCATCAGATTCCGGTCGATATTTGAGAAGAAGTTGCCAATCACATTTACATATACATCGACGAACAGGACGCCCAAAACACTTGCGTCATCGCCGCTGCCGTCTGTAACAGTCAGCGATTTGGCAAATGTAATGACCTGCGTATCATCGTTATAGTAATGCGGATTATGGGTCGAGAAGAACGTAAAATCCTGTTTCTGTTCAAAAAGGTCCGTTATGTAGGGAAGATAGGAGCAATCATAATTAGGCTTCAAAATGCCGGAGATGCGCGTAGCGGTCGTCATTTGATAATTTTGCTCTACAAACACAGCCCCTTTGATATAAGGGCTTTGATCCAACGTATTTGTGACGATATTCCGGATGATTTTTTGCTTTTCCTCATTCTCTTCGTCCGGCAAACTTCCATTCTGCTGCCGCTTCAGCAGCTTGGAAAGACGGTAGCCGCTGTCCGCGTCGAACGTGTACAGGCGGTTTGTAATGTCATAATAAGAGGAGGAAACGTTCTCGGCGTTTGCTGAAATATAGCCAAACATTTGCTCTACGTTGCTGAGTGCAAGTTCTGAAATATTGTGCTCGTAGATGCTGAACATTGCCGTTTCTGATAATATCAGCGGGAAAAAACCTGTTAGAATAAAAAATATCAGATATTTGCGGAAAATACCGCCCTTTCGCAGCAGTCCCATATCATCCCCCCGAATTAAAAGGAAAGCCAATTGCCTCCATTATTTTCATTATATCAATGACCCGCAATCATGTCCGAATTCAACAAAATGTACTACAAGGCCGGGCTTCGGATTCAACTTGAAACCGCTATATTCATTTTCTCCAGCTGCGAAAAGTTTTGATATTTGCTCCATGCGCATATTCGCGTGCGGCAGGAATCAATTCACACACGCGATAGATTCCCCACCGGAT
>CABSKZ010000256.1 GCA_902478395.1 uncultured Eubacteriales bacterium
ACGATGTGCAGGCTGTCACTCGCATTAAAAACACCGGTTTGGGAAATTTTTTTTGATTTTGATGTAGTGTGAACAAAACACTTCTTGAAAGTGACAGTGAAAGGAGGATTTATATGAAATGGAAGTTAGCAGGTATCCTGCTGGCACTGTTTATCATCGTACTGATAATTGCCGGTTGGTTTCAGAGGCGGCAGGAGGAAAGAGAGTATAGATTGATTTCTTATGTCGTTCAGCGGGGCGATACGTTGTATGCCTTGGCTTGTGCATATGCAGAGGGGGACTGGAGGAAATGGGCCGCAGAGGTGAAAAAGCAGAATTGCATGGAAGGCTCCGGCTTAATGGAAGGAGACAGCATCCGGATTCCGGTAGCAAACAAATGGGCGGACGGAATAATACGGCAATAAAATGGAAGCGTAGTGCTGCGGCTGCTATCTGCCGAAGGCTGGAAAGTATGCTTTATGATGAACCGACTTATGAAAAGCTCGCTGGGAAGTATTTGCTGCTTGAACTGGAAAATGAGCGGCTCCGGGCAATGCTTGCGGAAGCAGCTGAGAGGGAGAGAAGCCCAGAGCACACTTATTTTCCGCCAGACGGTTGGAGATGAACAGAACAAAACAAAGAATACAGACTCTTTCCGGCATTTCATGAAGCGGCATAACAGAATTTTTAAAATCGAATAGTATCAATAGCCCGTTTGCGGACGGAAACTATACGGAATTGGTTCGAAAATACCATTCGCTCCGAGCCTGTCACTGATTACCTGTGATTTTTTCTAAGCAGCGAATTAAATCATGGAGCGTGTTGATGTCCATATTCTGGTTTAGTATTTCGTTCTGGAGGTCCTGCGAAAGGGACTTAAAGTGGAATTCAACCGCCGGGCTGATGTACGACATTGGCATTCCTCCTTTCTGGGCTATGTACGCTGGACGGGATGAATTCCCGTCCACACAGGGAAGAAACCCACGCAAAAGCGCGTTTTTAAATAAAAAACGTTTCGACCCTGCCAACTATATTTTGTCCCGGTCTTTGGAGGATTATACAGGTAAAACAAATTCATTATAAACAGGAGGACACAATGGAGATTAAAACAGATTGTTTTGCATATCGGCATGGTTTATGTTGCGTATTGGAGGAATTGGTCTGCAAAGAGCATAAATGCAGCTTTTACAAAACGCGGGAACAGTACCGGCAAGATGCGGAAAAATACCGGCAGAAGCAAATGGCTAGGAAAAGGCCATACGCATACTAGTCAAGGTAGGATTCATAAATTTACAAAAAATTCAATCGCTTTTTATTGATACCTGTGATATAATAAACAAAAAAATGATGAAAAGCTTTTTGAAACAAATAATGAAGGCTGAAGGCGCCGCAGCAGACTGAGGTTTGGATGCTTTTGACAATGTAAGAAGACGGAGGGGAAGCACTTGAAAATTGCTATCGTTGACGACTGCCGGGCGGACCGTTTGTTATTGCTGGATTTTATTGAGCAATACTGCCGGGAAAGCCGTCTTTCAGCGGAAAAGTTTCAGTTTTCCAGTGGGGAAAGGTTGCTGGAGATAATCCGTCCCGGAATGTTCGACGTAATTTTTTTGGATATTTTTATGGAAGGAATCAATGGCTTTGCGGCGGCGGAACAGATACGCAAGGTGGATAAAAAATGTCTGCTGGTTTTTTCTACTACCAGCGAGGGATATGCGGTCAGGAGTTTCCGTGTCCGTGCATTCGATTATCTGGTAAAGCCCTACAGCTATAATCAGCTGCGGGAAACGCTGTCGCTTTGTGACAAGGCCCTGAAGCAGCAGGCGCATTATATCGAGGTGAAGGAGGGGCGCCTTCCGGTCCGGATTCTGCTCGACGATATTATTTATACAGACTATTCCAATCATTATATACTTTTTCATACATCCCGGAGAATAATTAAAAGCTATATGTCTTTTTCCCATTTGGTGGAGATGCTGGAGCCGTATACGCAATTTTTGAGTTGCTTTCGTAACTGCATGGTGAATATGGACCATGTGCATGCGCTCGATAAAACGGATTTTATCATGGATAATGGAGAGAGGGTACCCATCAAACGGGCAATACGTGATGAAGTTTATCAGGCCTATGCCAACTATACATTTGCCAAGCTGGACGGTAGTATATCGATGTAGGCCAGGGGGAAAATGCTTTGGAGACGGCGGGGTGGACGAAATGTCAGGAGAAAAAAACGATAAAAATAAGGAACAAAGATCTCCCGGAGATGCAGTACAATCTGGTCCGGGAAAAATGACACTGCTTGTTTCAGCAAACGACAGGGTGCAGGAGATGATGATAGCTGGCCTGCTGGCGGATGCACAAATCCCGTTTTTAACCAGAGAAAACGGAAGCGGCGGGTATATGAAAATTTATATGGGATTTTCGGTATTTGGCAGTGAAATATATGTGAGTCATCAGGATTATGAACGCGCGAAGGAACTGCTTGACAGCTGCCTGCCAGAGCTGGAAATAACAGAAGTCGAGGCTGGCAGGCCAGAGGAATCTAACGCGCAGCTGCAAAATGTGGGTGCTGCCCGCAAAAGGTGGTTATTCCGGACACTTATCATTTTGGCTGTGTTGGGGATGGTTGCAGTTTTTATGGTGAGAATCAATCATTAAACAATAGGCATAATGGAACGAATGCCGCCTGTCAAATAGACTGAAACTGCGTCTGCCGAATCTCTCTGTGCGGACGCAGGCTACCGAGTTCCGGTTATGGGAGAGAGGGTTCCCGTGCGAAAAATCGCGGATGCGCTGGAAGCACCTGCCGGACTAGTTTTATGGCAGAGCATAGGGAACTGACGGAGCAGGAAAATATAGACAAATGGTCGGGAAAAGAACATATAACAATTATCCGCAGTGCCTGGCATATCAACAACTTCTGCGTTTGCCCGGCTGGTAAGAGGGACAACGGGCCTTTATTTGGCAGCCGTCGCCTCGCCGGCCCCCGCGGAAATTTTGTATACCTTTTTCCGAAGAGCAGACGGAGAAAGGTGGCGGGCTGCAGCCATAGATGCTACGAAGTGCGGGTCGTCATATAACGCATCGTAGGCGTCGGGCGAATCGCAGGGGCTGTTGACCGGTTCCGACTAATCCCAGTAATCGTTAACCGCGTACCCTGCCAGACAAGAATATAGTGCTGCAGCCTGCTCCTTTTGGTTCCTGTCGTCCGGAACATGATTTCTTTTTCGAAACGGTCTCACTCTTTGATTTCGCCAGCCCATTTAAAAGCAAATTTCGCTACCACCACGGCAATAATTTCATTAATGATGGCAGCGGCGACAATCGTTCCCTGCACAATTTCCGCGAGTGTTGGGTCAATCAGATAAAGGCTTGATGCAGCTATGCCCGTAAAGACAAGTGAAACGCCCGAATGGGGTAATAGTGTAAAACCGAGATATTTTGTAACGGTATCGTCCGCTTTTGTCAATTTACCACCCAGATATGCTCCGCCAATTTTACCGCCAGCCCTCGACAAAATATATACTGCAGTAAATAAGCCTGCACCTGCGATTAAACGGTAGTCAAGCGGCATTCCTAAATTCACAATCACCATAATTAGCGACAGCGAAAGAATCGGATTATAAAAACGTAAAATTTCTTCCAGTTTTTCTTCGTTTGTGAGATTTGCCAATGTCGCACTGAATGCCATGCCTATCAGCAAGTAATTTAAGCTGAACGTATGATACACAAAAATATCAATCATAAAGCCTATAGCAACCGAAACACACAAAAACAGAATCAGCATAATAAATCCTGCACATGGATTTTTAATTTTGCGCATGCACCCCGCTGCCAAAGCGCCTACGGATATGCCAATTACAAAAGGCAGACACACCATTCCGATGACAGACAGTACCGAAGCCGAAGCCGCGCCTTTTGTGGCAGTAACAGCAGAAATAACGGAAAAGAACACAATTACACCGATGACATCATCGATAGCAGCCAGGGGTATTAGTGTTTTTGTGACTGGGCCGCTGGTATGGTACTCATTCACGATGGAAAGCGCCGGAGCTGGTGCAGTAGCCAAAGCAATTCCTCCAAAAATAAAGGCCAGGTACACAGGGATGCCTTGCAGAGCAAAAAGCACCGCAAAAACAAACGAAACAAATAGAAATGTTCCGATAGATTGTACAAAGGTGATACCAAGAATCTGTTTTCCTGACTTTGCTATTTTTTTGAAGATAATTTCCCGCCCAATCATTACACCGGCAAAACATTCAAATACCTTAATAGTCATTTGGTACCATGTAGAGTTCATGATGTCGGCTGTAACAATTTCTGCCAAATACGGACCAAACACAACGCCGGCAATGAGCCAGCCTAAAATGGACGGCAGTTTTACTTTTGATACTATTTTTCCAATGATAATAGCAGTGCAAATCACCGCAAACACTCTTAAAATTTGAATTATCACAGTATTTTCACCAACTTTTCTATGACAAATTGAGGATTTATCTGGCTGCCGGAAAGTTCTTTTAAACTTCCGTCAATAATGATTTTTAGTGCTGCCAATTCAGATTCTGTCTTGTCGCTGTTGCTCCAGGATGAAATTTTTTCCCAGATAGAATAATGACGCTCAACCGCATATGTGCGACTT
>CABSKZ010000257.1 GCA_902478395.1 uncultured Eubacteriales bacterium
ATATAAGAATTTATAATAACGTTCTTATTATAACATTTTTACAAACACATTTCAATAATTATTTCGACATAAATTTATTTCCGGATTAAATGCGTTCTAACGAACATAAGGTAAAACTCTGCCGCCCCATACGAGCAGTGGTTATTACAGGCAGCAGATAGCATTGCCAAAATAGAAAAACCGGCAGGATAATCCTGCCGGTTTTTCTATATAGTAAATATGTTTTTAAAGAAAATAGTCATACTCTGGGTATCAACAATTTTTGTCCTGCCAAAACCGATCGTTCCTCGTCCATTTGGTTTGCCGCCATGATTTTTCTTGCTGTGGTACGGTAACGTTTGGCAATGTCCCACATTGTGTCGCCTTTTTGCACAAAATAGATAACCAGCCGCGGCCCGATTTCCTCCGGCTCGGCATCTTCCTCGGGTTCCTCCACATCACAGCCGGAAATCAGTTCTATTTCGTACGGCAGAATTACTTTAGAATAAAACTCCAGTGCGCAGCGCAGCTCAATTTCCGAGGCTGCATTTAACGTATAACTGGTGCTAAGTACGTTTACATCGCACTCACAAAGCATTTTTTCATTCGATTCATCCAGTGCAACCGTCTGTTCAAACGGGAATTCCTGGACAAGGCTGTACATCGGATTCTCCGCTCCGCTGCTGACATACAGGATGAAAGCCACGAGACTTCCCCTGATAATCAGTTTATCCTGATCAATCACGCGCTCCGCAATAATGGGCTTGCACGCGACATTATACACCGCATCAATCTGCGGCATATTTTCCGGCACAGAAACGATTTCTTTCACGCTCAACTGGCTGGTTCCTTCATTTATCAGTTCATCCATGGAAAGTTTGTCTCTTAAGATTCTTGTATTGCCGGCAGGGCTGTAGCAATCATCCACCACATTGGCTTCCCATGTTCTGGATGCCGTGATGCTTGCGCCGACCAGCACCTCTATGGAAATTACGCGCGGTTCCCCGTTGATGTCCTCCTTGAGAGTGTAGAACACATCCTTGATGTCATACACCACATTACACATGCATTCTTCTCCGAGACCGTCGATGTCGACTACCTCACTGAACGGGATTTCATGTTCCATGTGTTCCAGGCAATAGCCGTCCGCAATGCTTGAATATAATGTTGCAATATGCAATGTTCCCTTGAGAAGGATTTTATTGTTCATTAGTTTACAGTCGCCCTTCACTGCATGGACATCCATTTTCAGGATTTCATCCGCCTCCGGCTTCGCATTCGGAATATCAAGACTGTCTGTTATAATAATATCCTTTTGTTCATCTGCTACGATGTTATACAGGTTCAAGCCCTTCATACGCGTCTCCAGCGGCGCTTCCCCTTCCACACCACAGCAGATCTCCGCCGTTTTGCGGCTGTATGCCTTTGCCGTCAGAGCAACGATTACCTTCATATTCAGTTTGCGGGAGTTGATCAAGGAAAATTCAATGTGCTCCGTTCCCGCCTTAACGCTGATTTGCAAACCATCCTCATTCGGGCAGTCGATGCTGTCTTTGAATTCAAATTTGTTTTCAATGCTTTTCACCTTGGGTGAATCCGCGTCAGTATTATCCGGCGCGTATAGAATTTTAATAAATATTGTCCCCGAAACCGTCAGTTTTCCATTCAGATATTCTTTTGAATTTACAATGGCATTTGCTTCCGCAAGCAGAATTTCTTTCATGTCTGGCTTTACGTCCGGCACGATAACGTCTCCGTCCACCATAACCGTGGAAATGGTGTTCATTTTCATCTCGCTCAGATTTATCGGTTCTTTTTTAAAGTCGATCGTCATAACGAAACTTCCTCCCTTTTTGTCTTTTTACACCTTTCTCATTAGAACATATGACATCAGCCCGCACATTATGACGAAAACATATAAAATTATTCCATGTTGCCTCATTATTAACGCGTTATCGCCGGGTAGCTGTATAAAAAGACGTAAATGCGTTAAAAATACTGTTATCATGACTATTTGGGGTGTTTTGATGGTTACGGTAGGGATTATGGAACATGGTGAAGAAATACGGCAATTGACCGCTTTTCTTTTTAAAAGTACGGGAATAAAATTCTGTACCGGTACTTGCCGGACGGAAAAGGATTATATTCTGCTTAAAGCGAAAAAGGGGCAGCACTACGATGTTTTATTGGAAAACAGCCCCGCTTCCGAACAAAATTGTACTGCGGACTATATCCACCTCATCAATTCTGATGACGTTCCGCTTTCAAACCGCGATGAAAAATCACTTTTTATCACTTATGGCCTGAACTCGCTTGCTACAGCGACCGCCTCCAGCATCATTGAGGACGGCGAATCTCTCCGGTTTCAGTATTGCCTTCAGCGCAACATTGTCAGTCTAAAAGGAAAAATCATTGAGTGCCAGGAAATTCCGGTCTGTATTTATAAAGAGAATCTTAGCCTCCATTGTGCGCTTGCATTTGTCACGCTTGCCCTAGTTTGCTCTGTCCCTGCAAAAGGGCTTGAAAATTTGATCGTGAAAACCTAACAACCGGTCAGGCTACAGGTTCGGCAATCGCGAACCTTTTCCGGCTGCTGCCAAAGCTTTTTACGCGCTCATCTCCCCATCCAGCGTCAGCTGTCATATCTGGATTTGTATTCACCAATTTAATTCCACGGGAAAATTTTCGAAAACTGATGGACTGGTATTACCGTGATTTTTTTAATATAACGTAGGGCACATCTCTAAAAATGGAAGATGCGCCCTGTTCGCTAGTTTGTTTTTTCAATAATAGCTGCCCCTATATTCGGCACAACATCGTATACCGCATATCGGATTCCATCTATTTCCTGCACCGCTACATCCAGTACCGTACCGTTTTGCATAATCCGCGCACCATTCCAATCCTGCGGAACACGAGTGCGCATTGTCAGCGGATAGCTGACAATATCCTGCTGCAGCTCATGCGTAAGCACCACCTCGTATTTATCCTGCGTGATTTGTGTTACAGTAAAATCTGAGCGTTGTTTCTCCCGCAAATACGCTGCTGCTTCATTGAAAGCCGCAATCTATAGGTCGTCCTTTTTTGCTTGCAACATATTCAAAATATGGCGCCGCTATCGAATTTGAAACAGGGGAAGAACCTTCTCCGCCCCATGCCAAAGCTCCAGCGCCCAGGCAGCGCATCATCTACCCAGCCTTTCATTCTGTCCAATGTCCAGTTCGAATTACCATGCTGCTATTTCAGGTGGAACCATTCTTCGCTGGGGCTCAGGGAATTATTGTTTGCCGCAAAGTCCGTTGTGGGGTTCGCACCATTTCGGCCAGCCCAGCTGCGCTCTTTCATAATGCTGTCCCGCACAGGCGTATTTTGCACCCACGGATTTGCTACCACAAAAACATGTTTCCCAGGAAAAATCTCTTCAAACTGTTCTTGCGCATCATGAATTTGATGTCTTCAATACGCCACATCGTCCGGACGTTCTAGTAGTTTTGTGTAAGCATAGGTATGGTTCGTAATATCAATATCATCATTTGCAAAATCGCTTTAACCGATTCACGATACTATCATTTAGAATTATATCACTTTTCAACAAATTTCAGAACTATCGCAAAAGTACCGCGGAACATCAAAGCCAATTGAACGTGAAAAAACTCATAGCATGATAAATTAATAACCATATTATTAAAATTTTTATTGACATCAGTTCTTTCCTTTGCTATAATATATTGGTCAGTAAATTTCGGCCCGTTGGTCAAGTGGTCTAAGACACCGCCCTTTCACGGCGGTAACACGAGTTCGAATCTCGTACGGGTCACCATGCTGGAGTTTCCTTCGTCCGTTGTTTTTTCTTTGTAAAAAGTATATGGTCTGGGGCTCCTATCCAAAAGCATAGTTCTATTTCTGCTCATGGAAAGATATGTTTTTGGGCCTTTAGCTCAGCTGGTTAGAGCAACCGGCTCATAACCGGTCGGTCCGGGGTTCGAGTCCCTGAAGGCCCACCACGTCGGAACAAGTTTCGCTTGTTCCGATTTTTTATTTGCATAAAAAGACCAATCAACCGCTTCACTGTTCCTCCTCTATCGTGGAAAGCCGTCTCCTGCGTTAGTTAAGTCCTTTTAAACGCGGACTTTTGATGCATCCTTGTTGGCTTTAGTTTCTTCGTAGGTCATGTGTCTGCGATTTATAGTTCTTTTCCATGCCGGAGCAAAGTTTTCTTCGCTCCGTTTTTTTATACAGAAAAACATCTGCCTGCTTCCTTCCTGAACTTCCGCACGCGTACCCTTTAGGGTAAAGAGGCACGTTTAAGCTGGCATTCTCTTGCAAGTGTTCAAAACGCTTCTCACTTCACTACCACCTGCTGCGCCTACAGGGAAAAATTTAAACCATACATGTCCAAAATTCAGGTTTGGTTATCCTGTTTAGGCCGCGTCTTAACTTAACGCGCATTATATTTTTCAAATTATCGTACAAAAAATCAAAACATATTCGATTATAATAAATCAAAGCTATCTTTTTATAGTTTAAAATCCGATGTACTGGCAATGGAATTTTTTGAATTTCGTTTTGGACTGGTATTTGGTTCAGTACATTTCTTTACATTTTATAATGTATCATAGATGAAAGGG
>CABSKZ010000258.1 GCA_902478395.1 uncultured Eubacteriales bacterium
TTTCTGCATTTTGTTTGTATTTTAGGCGAAGTGTATGCTTGACTTTTTTTGTTTCTGAGAGTACAATAGGAGAGGAAATATGATAAAAGGAAAGGAGTTTGGGATGGTCAGACTAGTTGCAAGTGATGTAGACGGCACTTTACTGCAAAAAGATGAACAGGAAATATCCCAGACTGTTTTCGATGCAATCCGCCGCTTGCGTGAGAGAAACGTTCTGTTTGCCGTTGCGAGCGGGAGAGCATACCATGAGTTAAAACGGCTGTTTGAGCCGGTTTCAGACCAAATCATTTTTGTGAGTCTCGATGGTGCGCTGGTGGTTTACCGCGGGCAGGTTCTCAAGAGCTGCCCGATTGACAAACGGTATATACAGGAATTTGCAGACGGTGTGGTATCGCGGTTTGGGTGTGACGTGGTCTGTTCCGGCCGGAATCTTTCCTATTTTCAGTCAGAATCCCAACCGTTCGAAGAAATGCTCCGTCAAAACTACCATCAGCACGTGGTGCAGGTTGACCGTCTCAGTGAAATTCGGGAGGATATCTTCAAGCTTTCCTTTTATAACGGAGATATCAGTTTGCAGAATGAAAAGCTTCCGGGGCTGCGCAACGATAAGCTGGCCGCGATTTACACGGACAATGGTTGGATGGAATTTGTGGCAAGAGGGACTGATAAGGGCGCGGCAATTGCGTTTCTGAGAAAAAAGTTTGCTGTACCGAAAGCGCAGGTTATGGCGTTTGGAGATAATTTTAACGACATCGGCATGCTCAGGGCTGTCGGCGAAGGTTATGCGATGGCAGGGGGCAAGCAGGAAGTCAGAACATTGTGCCGCCATGTGACAGACAGCGTGGTAGACACACTGAACCAATACTTTTTTTGAAATTCAGGGAACAACACGCGCTATCCTGATAGCGCGGATTAATACAAAAGACGCAGGGCAGGCCCGCGGCAATGCGTTATGCAGTAAATGCTACATTTTGTGGGCAGAAAGGTTGCGGTATGCGGTATGAAGAATTATGATGCGACAGATATTCCAAGGAGTCCAAGAATCCCGAAACTGATTGACGGCCTGTTTGAGAAAATGCCGGAAATCGAGGCGGACAGGGCAGTATTGCTGACGGAATCCTACCGGGAAACGGAAGGAGAACCGATTATTACAAGACGGGCAAAAGCGTTTGCCCATATCTTGGATAACATTCCGGTTACGATTCGTCCGGGCGAACTGGTCGTAGGCAGCGCGACAAAATCGCCGAGAAGCTGCCAGGTGTTTCCGGAATTTTCGTTCGAATGGCTGGAAGCGGAATTCGACACGATTGCGACCAGAAAGGCCGACCCATTCTATATTGCTGATGAGACAAAGAAAACACTCCACGAAGTGTATCAATACTGGAAGGGCAAAACAACCAGCGAACTTGCAACATCGTACATGGCGCCGGAAACCCTGACCGCGATGGAACACAATATGTTTACGCCGGGCAACTATTTTTATAATGGCGTCGGCCATGTGACAGTAGATTACGCGAAGGTGTTGAAAATCGGCTATGCGGGTATCATTGCGGAAGCAAAAGCCGCACTGGAAAAGTGCGATGTGTCTGACGGAGATTACGCAAAGCGTTCCCATTTCTTAAATGCGGTCATCATGAGTTGCGAAGCGGTCATCCGTTATGCGCAGCGCTATGCCAAACTTGCGTTAGAGGAAGCAGATACCTGCACCGACCAGAACCGGAAGATGGAGCTGCTCTTAATTGCCCACAACTGTGCAAATGTGCCGGAGCGCGGCGCAACGTCCTTTTACGAGGCGTGCCAGTCCTTCTGGTTTATTCAGATGCTGCTGCAGATGGAGTCCAGCGGGCACTCAATTTCTCCCGGACGGTTTGACCAGTATATGTATCCGTATTACAAAGCGGATTTGGATAAAGGGTTGATAACCCGCGAGTTTGCACAGGAGCTGATGGACTGCATCTGGGTAAAACTCAACGACTTGAACAAAGCGCGCGACGCCGCTTCCGCGGAGGGTTTTGCGGGTTACAGCCTGTTCCAGAACCTCATCGCGGGAGGCCAGACCGCAGAGGGGCTGGATGCGACGAACGATTTATCGTTCATGTGCATTCAGGCGACCATGCACGTTCTGTTGCCTCAGCCCTCATTTTCGGTTCGGGTATGGAATGGAACGCCGCACGAGTTTATGATGAAGGCGGCGGAACTCACCCGTACTGGTGTGGGGCTTCCGGCTTATTACAACGACGAGGTCATCATTCCGGCACTGCTTAGCCGCGGGCTGACTTTGGAGGATGCGCGGGATTATAACATTATCGGATGTGTCGAGCCGCAGAAAGCCGGCAAAACGGAAGGCTGGCACGACGCGGCGTTCTTCAACATGTGCCGTCCGCTGGAACTGGTATTCTCGAACGGAATGGACAATGGGGAACAAATCAGCATCCAGACCGGCGATGTAACGGAAATGCAGAGCTTTGAAGAGTTCTATGATGCATATAAAAAACAGATGGATTATATGATTCGCCTGTTGGTGAATGCAGATAATTCGATTGATGTGGCGCACGCAGAACGTTGCCCGTTGCCGTTTCTCTCCAGCATGGTAGAGGATTGCATCGGCCGCGGTAAAACTGTTCAGGAGGGCGGCGCGATATACAACTTCACTGGCCCGCAGGGCTTTGGCGTGGCCAATATGGCAGATTCTTTGTATGCTGTGAAGAAGCTGGTATTCGACGAAAAGAAGCTGACGATGGAAGAACTGAAGGCCGCACTGGATAACAACTTTGGGAAAACCGTCTCCGAAGAGGAAGCGAAGGAGATTACGGAAAATATTGTGCGCGAAATTATGGAAAGCGGCATTACAGTGAGCAAACAGCAGATTGCGGAAATTTACGGAAATGTTATTTCCAATGGACTTACCGAAGCACAGCAGGTAAAATTCCAAAAGGTCCATGACCTGATTGAAGAAGTGCCGAAATTCGGCAACGATATCCCAGAGGTGGACGAATTTGCGCGGGATGTTGCATACACCTATACAAAACCGCTGGAGAAGTTCTATAATCCGCGCGGCGGCCAGTATCAGGCAGGGCTTTATCCGGTTTCCGCGAATGTGCCGCTTGGTGCGCAGACCGGCGCGACGCCGGACGGACGCTATGCGCACACGCCAGTTGCGGATGGTGTTTCCCCGTCTGCCGGACGGGATGTGCACGGCCCGACCTCGGCGGCAAACTCCGTTTCCAGGCTGGACCACTATATTGCCTCAAACGGAACGCTGTTCAACATGAAGTTCCATCCGTCGGCCCTCAAAGGCCGTTCTGGGCTGGAAAGCTTCACGGCGCTGATTCGCGCGTATTTTGACCAGAAGGGCAGCCATATGCAGTTTAATGTGGTAAGCCGTGAAACGCTGCTCGACGCACAGAAGCACCCAGAGAAGTATAAAAACCTGGTAGTGCGCGTCGCGGGCTATAGCGCGCTGTTCACGACACTGTCAAGGTCGCTGCAAGATGATATTATTAACAGGACGGAGCAGGGAAGTTTCTAAATCCGGCCGGTTGGAGGATAGGATGGTTCAGGATTACAGGAAAGTAACAGGCAGAATTTTTGATATTCAGAAATATTCCATTCACGACGGGCCGGGCATCCGAACCATTGTGTTCCTGAAGGGATGTGTGCTGCGGTGCCGCTGGTGCTGCAATCCGGAGTCGCAGGAGTTTGCCATACAGAACATGGTGGTTGACGGCAAGACGAAGGTTATCGGGCAGGACGTCACGGTGGAAGATGTCATGGAAGATGTCATGAAGGACCTGCCGTATTATAGAAGATCCGGCGGAGGGCTGACGCTCTCCGGCGGCGAATCGCTCTGCCAGGCGGAGTTTGCGGCTGCACTTCTGCAGGCCGCAAAGGAGAACGGCATTAACACCGCGATTGAATCCACCGCCTGCGCAAAGTTTGAAACAATTGAAAAGCTTCTGCCGCATCTCGATTTGTATTTAATGGATATCAAGCACATGAACAGCGCGAAGCACAAGGCGTTCACCTCCCAGCCGAACGAGTTGATTTTGGAGAACGCGAAAAAGCTGGCGGAAAAGGCGAGGGAGCTGATAATCCGGGTCCCTGTCATACCGACCTTTAACGATACGCCGGAGGAAATCGCCGCAATCGCACGGTTCGCGAAATCCTTGCCGAATGTGGAGCAGCTGCATCTTCTGCCGTACCACCGGTTGGGGCAGGACAAATACACCGGGCTGGGCAGAGGATACACGCTCAAAGACATCGTTCCACCAGATAACGGACATATGGAGCGGTTGCTGGCCGTGGTCAATGAGACTGGGCTGCACGGGCAAATCGGAGGATAAACAGAACCCTGCTTCGGCGGAAAAGAGAGGCTATTTATGGAACGTTTTTTGAATCAGGATATTCTGTCGCAGGATGGAAAGTTAAGAATCATTCAGGAAATCGTGCCGGGCAAACAGATAACCATTGCCCACATTATCGCAAATCCGGATGATATTTTATATAAAAAGCTAGGACTCGACCCCGCGGTTGATTACGCAAAAACCGCAATCGGCATTGTAACCATGAGTCCGAGTGAAACGGCAATCATTGCCGGAGAC
>CABSKZ010000259.1 GCA_902478395.1 uncultured Eubacteriales bacterium
TTCATTAAGGACGGGATTTATGAAAACGCTGGAAACTGAAAACAAAAAACAAACCAAGGTTCTGTTTTTGGGGTTGCCGACCATTGCGGTTATCGTTGCAGTTATGTGCGTTTTTTATATCAACGCTCTGCGGCAGACTATGGAATATGAGGCCGACCGTTATCTGACCGAGGTATCTGAACATATCTCCTCCATGGTTAATTACCGCGTCCGCGTCAACTATAGAAATTTGACGGCTGTCGCGGAGACTTATATGCAGACGCAAGATAAAGAAAAAGCAGACGAATATTTGAAAAGTAAAGTGAACCAATATGGTTTTCGAAGAATGGGAATTGTAGGGCTGGACGGAATCAGCCATACAACGGATGGCTATATGGTGGACATGTCGCAAATTTCAGTTATTCATAGCGCAATGGAAGGCCGGAATATGGTCTCGGGAAACCTGATTGCATCCCCCATTGACGGGGACGAGGCTTTGATTTATGCGGTGCCTCTCCGGCAAGGAGAACAAATTGTCGGTGCACTGGCTGCAATCAGTTCAAAAGATTCTATGCGGGATTTTTTAAGTGTGGACAGCTTTGAGGGGGAGGGTTTTTCTCAGATTATCGACTACGACGGAAATTTTGTCGTGAATACAGATAATCCAAATGCACCTGTGAGATCGAGTAATTTTTTCAAATTGCTAGAAGAACGGGGAACGCTCGGGCCAGGAGATTCACTGGAAAAAATGAAGGAGGATATGGAGGCAAACCGTTCAGGGATGCTTACTTATACACTTGATGACGGCATTGGACCAAAAAAAATGAACTATGTATCCCTTGAAGTAGACGACTGGTATTTGCTCTGCATCGTTCCGACCAATGTGACGGCACAAAAAAGCAATTTTTTTGTAAGAATGTCGGTTATCATTACCATAAGCATCGTTCTGTTGTTTTTAATGCTGATTGCGCTTATTATGTGGATGCAGCGTAAAAGCAACAGAAACCTGCTCGACTTAGCATTTGTAGATCATATAACGGGAGGTTTTAACAGAGCACGGTTTGAGAAAGAGGCCTCAGAAGCTATTGCCGGAAACCCGGCCTGCACATTTGCACTTGCTTCAATGGATATTCAAAAGTTCAAGCTGATTAATGATTGTTTTGGAAGCGACGCAGGCAACCAAACGCTCAAACATGTCTATCAGGTTATATGCAAACATCTGCGGGAAGGAGAGTTTGCGGCCCGGCTGACGGCGGACAATTTTAATATTCTAATGCGGAACGGTCCGCAGAAAGAACTCATAGAACGCCTGGAAAAGATTGTTGAGGATATCAACAGCTTTAATAAATCGCTTGAATCGAAATATTATCTGCCATTTTCGGAAGGTGTCTATATCATTGACGATCCTGCGCTGAACCTGATTACGATACAGGACCGTGCCAATGTTGCGCGAAAGAACAGCAAGGAAGCATTGCATATCAGCCGGCTCAGTTCATGCATGTTTTATACGGATCTCGAGCGAGTCCGGATGGTGCGTGAAAAAGAGATTGATAATCGTATGGAGTCGGCACTGGAGAACGGAGAGTTTGTTGTATATCTTCAGCCAAAGGTGGAATTGCAGAATAATACCGTTGCGGGAGCAGAAGCGCTGGTACGGTGGCAGGATCCAGAATTAGGCCTGATACCGCCGGGAGATTTCATTCCTGTCTTTGAAAAAAATGGATTTATCATCAAACTTGACCTATATGTGTTCAAAGAGGTGTGCTCTCTGCTGCGCGGTTGGCTGGACAGGGGCGTAAAGGCCATTCCTATCTCTGTGAATCTATCTCGTGCGCATCTGGATAACCCGGAATTCCTGATGGAGTATAAGGCAATCGCGGACGCTTACCGGATACCGCCAAAATTATTGGAGATAGAGTTGACAGAAACGTTGTTTTTTGAAAATATGGAGGCGTTGATCGCGGTTATTGCGCAAATTCATGAAGCGGGCTTCAATTGTTCTCTGGATGACTTTGGGAGTGGATATTCGTCGCTGAACATGTTAAAAGATGTGCCGGTGGACATTTTAAAACTTGACCGAGCCTTTTTCAATTCACGGATCAAGGACAGCAGCCGTGGTTATTCTGTGATAGAAAGTGTAATCGAGCTGGCTAAAAAGCTGGGAATGAAAACGATCTCAGAGGGTGTTGAACTGGAATCGCAGGTAGAGTTTTTACGAAAGGTCCAGTGCGACATGGTACAGGGGTTT
Source organism: uncultured Eubacteriales bacterium (assembly GCA_902478395.1). Classification (GTDB taxonomy): domain Bacteria; phylum Bacillota; class Clostridia; order UBA1381; family UBA9506; genus CABSKZ01. The sequence continues at coordinate 2,228 of CABSKZ010000259.1, forward strand.
GTCTTCTCCAAACCGCTTCCAGTGAAGGAATTTGAACGCATGGCATTTAAAGTAGAAGAATAAGAGAGGATTATTTACCCGCCTGATTCATAGCAGGCGGGCATTTTGTTATCCGCCGCTTGCATAATTACGCCATCTATGCTAAACTATTAACCGGAAAACGTCAAGGAGCATTTGTGAGAGAATTCATTATGAGATTAATAGAAAAAGGATGTGGTTACAGCATGATAGACAATGCGAAAATCCTTTTGGAAAAAATGGAAAGCAGATCCCATTGGATATGGAATACCGGCGCGGAAGGCGATAATGTTTATGTTGAGTTTATAAAGGAATTTTTGATTGAAAACGTGGACAAAGACGCATGGCTTGCGATCAGCGCGGATACGGACTACGCCGTATATATAAACGGAAAATTTGTTTCCTGCGGCCAGTTCAGGACATTTCCCGAAGAGCGTGCTGTGGATTTGCTGCCATCAGGCCGCTTCCTGCGCGCTGGAATTAACCGAATGTGCATCCTTGTCTATTATCAGGGAGAGAGTAGCATGTCCTATGCAAAAGGGCGTGCAGGCCTTCGCTTTTACCTCGAAAATTTTGGGGATGAAATTGTGTCTGATAAAAGCGTTTTATCCTCTGTTTCGAAAAGCTACCACTGCGGCCCAATGTATAAAACAACTGTACAGCTTAGCTTTGGATATTCCTGTGATCTTTCGCGGGATGACGGTTGGCTGCTTCCGGACTATCAGCTTGAAAAGCGTTTCGTGGAGTCGTACGAATATCCAGCCGGGGGCAGTCTGGTAATGCGGCCGGTGAAAAAATTAGACGTTGGGGGAAAATACGAACAGGCAAAAATATGTGCGCAGGGATATTTTTTGCGAAAACAGACAGATGGAACCACGGCGGAAAAGATGCAGAGCGACTATTTATCCTTTGCGGACAAAAAAAGCCTGTTTGTAGGCGGCCAAAATTTTCCTGCCGTCATCGATACAGACAACGTCCCGCCCAGTGCAGGAGTTTACGTGCTTGTTGACTTGGGCCGGGAGGTGTGCGGTTATTTTACAATAGATATCGAATGCGCGGCACAAACGCAGGTAGACATAGGCTACGGGGAACATCTGGAGGATTTGCGCGTACGTACATATGTGGGCGGGAGAAATTTTGCCGACAGTATTGTAACGCGCGACGGCAGACAGAATTTTACTTATTATTTTCGTAGAATCGCCGGCCGGTACATTCAGGTGCATTTTTCAAATGTCACGCAGCTTAAAATTCATTATATCGGCATCAAGCCGGTTCAATATCCCGTTGAAAATGTAGGGCACTTTGTGTCGGAGGACAGCCTGCATAATAAAATATATGAGAATTGCATTGAAACGCTGCGCCATTGCATGCACGAGCATTATGAGGACTGCCCCTGGAGGGAGCAGGCGCTCTATAGCTTCGATTCCAGGAATCAGGCGCTTTGCGGGTATTACCAATTTCAGGAGTTTACGTTTGCGAAAGCCTCAATCCGCCTGCTTGGCCAGAGCGTGGAGGAGGACGGCTTCATAAAAATATGTGCGCCGTCTGACAGCAGCTTAAAAATTCCGTCCTTCAGCATGGTATGGGTTTTGGAAGCAAAGGAATATTTAGAATACAGCAAGGACACGGATTTTTCTGAATTCGCCCTGAAGGTTGCAGACAAAATACTCTCCAAAGCAATTACAGGCATGAAAAACGGCTTGGCGGTGCCGCCCGAAGGTGAGAATTACTGGTACTTTTATGAATGGACGGACGGATATGACGACATGAACGGCGGTGAACTTGGGTTCCGGAAGACGGAAGCGGATTTCTGTGACGGGATGTACCAGATGTTTTTTTACATGGCGCTCAAGAGCGGCGAAGCCATTGCGGAAATTGCGGGGAATACGGAACTGGCTATGAAATACCAGCAGGTTACTGCAAATCTTCAGCTAGCAATCAACAAAATTTTCTGGAACGAAGAAAAAAAGCTGTACAGTTCGTACCGGATGAGGGAAAAACATGTCCATTATGGAGAATTTATGCAGGCGCTTGCATTATTCAATGGTATCGCCTGTGACCCCGCAGCGACTTGTCGTGCTTTGATGTCTGGGTTGGAAAATAAAATTACACTGAGCGCATCCATCTATAAATATGAGGGGCTTTTAAAGACAGATAGCGGTCTGCTGGACTACGTACTGGAGGATATCAAAAAAATATGGGGTGAAATGCTGTTTCAGGGATGCAGCACATTCTGGGAGACACGGGAGGGAGCGGGCGCTTTTGAGAATGCAGGAAGCCTTTGTCACGGCTGGTCCGCCATCCCGTTATATATTTATTTGAAATATGTTAAATCGTAGCAACTGCTGT
>CABSKZ010000260.1 GCA_902478395.1 uncultured Eubacteriales bacterium
ATATTAGACTTAGTAAAAGAACTGACTGTACTGGAACTTTCTGAACTGGTTAAAGCGATGGAAGAAGAATTCGGCGTAAGTGCTGCTGCTCCGGTAGCGGTTGCTGCTGTTGGCGCTGCTCCTGCTGCAGGCGGAGAAGCTGCTGCTGAAAAGACCGATTTCGACGTTGAACTGACCGATGTCGGCGCTGAGAAAATCAAGGTTATTAAGGTTGTTAGAGAACTGACAGGTCTGGGCCTGAAAGAAGCGAAGGACCTCGTAGAGGGTGCTCCGAAAGTTCTGAAAGAGGGCGTAGGCAAAGACGATGCGGAAGCGATGAAAGCGAAGCTGGAAGAAGTCGGCGCAAAAGTTACATTGAAATAAGAGTGTTACAGCGGTTGTCATTTATTTGACCTGTAACGTTAAAAAGCCGGTACAAGGTATCATCACTTTGTACCGGCTTTTTCATGTTCAGATATAAAGGTATGGCAGCAACCTTTTTCAGCGCTTTTGGATTCACCTACCAAAAATGATACTCCGCGCCGAAGGCGCACTCGCAAAAAGGTGGTAGCGACAGCGAGCCGAACCTCTTAAGTTTAACCGCCTTTCGACTTGCATTGGCAAGGCTTCGTCCTCTGCGGAAAAAGCTCCACTAAAATCCTTTGTAAAAAATATGAAAAGGATTGCCGGAACAGAAACTTGTCTAAACAGTGAAAAAGCTGCGGTGTATATTGTTAAAGAGTTTGAAACAGTCTGGGTGAATTTCTTTGCCTGTCAAAACCGTACCCTTGCAAATTTATGTTATCTGTAACCAAAAGGAACTGAGGTTGCGGAAACCGTATAGATTCAGATTACCGGAATTTAGCCGGTTGGTTATTATTATGCACAATGTTTAAATACGATTTCCAACGAAAAGCGTTCCGACATTTTTTCCCTTCAAGATGTCATACAGTGCGGACGGCCTTTTTCCGTTTGTGACAACCGTATCGATTCCCTGTGCCGTAGCCAGCTTCGCTGCCTGAAGCTTTGTTTTCATGCCGCCTGTGCCGCGGCGGGAGCCTGCTCCGCCGGCTAAGGCCTGCATTTTCTCGTCAATTGCAGTTATCCGTTCCATCCGCTTTGCGTTCGGATAAAGACGAGGATCACAGTCATAGAAGCCATCAATGTCAGACAGGATAATGAGTTTTTGTGCCCTGCACAAAATGGCGACAACAGCGGAAAGCATGTCGTTGTCACCAAACAGCCGGTCTTCTGATTCAATTTCAGTATAACTTACGGAATCATTTTCATTTACGATTGGGATAATCCCCATTTCGAGCAAGGTGTCGAAGGTATTTATCAGATTTTCCTTCTTTTCTTCTATTTCCATATCCTCGGCGTTTAACAGGATTTGTGCCACTGTTTTGTCGTAATCGTTGAAAAATTTGTCATACAGGTACATGATCCTGCACTGCCCGACAGCGGCGGCAGCCTGTTTCAAACGCATACTTGCAGGATGCGGCTTTGTACGCAGCTTATTTGTTCCTACGGCAATTGCACCGGAGGAAACTAAAATGATTTCATATCCTAAGTTTTGAATGTCAGACAAAACGCAAGCAATGCGGTCAAAGGAACGCAAATCATTTTGTCCTGCATCGTTCGTCAGTGTAGAAGTCCCAACCTTTACAACAATTCTATTTTGATACAAACTCATATCACACCTCAATCATTGACGGCGTATGCCCCGTATAGGGTAAAAAATCATGAATCACATGCGCCGTTTTTAATTTCATATAGCCAGTTGTTGTACCGTCGCTGCACCCATACCATTCTTCTGCCGCAACGTCCTGGTCCATTACAATGCGGACGGTCTCATTTTTATCAAGCAATGCGCTGAAAACAGTCGCTGCGCCAATTTTTGTTCCGAGCATTTGTTCCATAAGCTTCGCTGGAGCGAAGGAAACGCGGGAGACACCCAGCGCGTTACTGAAACTTTTTGACTGAAACGGCTTATCGCCTGTGGTAATGAACAGGTAAAAAGCTGTCTGCTGGCGGTTGCAGAGAAACAATGTTTTCACCATGTTCACATCCAGTCTTTTGTTTATCGAGACACAGTCCTCCATGGTAATTGCTTCCTCTGTTTCCACCCGTTCGAACGGAATATGCAGGCTTTGCAGCGCCCGGTAGGTCTCCATTTGCAGGGGAGTATCGAACGTATCAGGCGGCGTGGTATAAATATCGCTTACGGAAAACATGGTTTGTTCCAATCCTTTCTCTTGCAAACTTGATAAAACTAGTGTATCATAATATTATCAATTACAAAAGCGAATATTTATCATATTAAATATGATAAAATCGGATGGATTAGAAGGTGGACGGAGTATGGATATGAATATCCAGAAATATATGGCGTTTGTTAAAACCGTAGAATATGGCAGTTTTACAAAAACAGCGGAAATGTTGTGTTATTCCCAGTCGGGTATCAGCCGGATGATTCACGATTTAGAAAAGGAGTGGGGCGTATCGCTGCTTGAACGCGGGCGTGCCGGTGTGCGGTTAACCTCCGACGGCTTGAAGCTGCTGCCGTTCGCCAAAAGTGTGTTAGATGAATATCAGAAGCTGCAGGCGCAGGTGGAAGAATTAAACGGGCTGCAATCCGGCCTGATTCGAATTGGTACGTTTTCCAGTGTGGCGACCCATTGGCTCCCAAATATTATCCGGAATTTTCAACGGGACTACCCCAATATCGATTATGAATTGCTGCTGGGAGACTATACGGAAATTGAAAGCTGGATTTTAGAGGGGCGCGTCGATTGCGGTTTTCTTCGGCTTCCGACGCACCCGGAACTCGAAACGGTTTTTCTGGAGCAGGATAAGCTGCTTGTGGTTCTTCCAGAAAACCATCCGCTTGCCGATTGTGAATATTTTCCGGCCGGTGCCCTTTCCGATTATCCTTTCATGCTGTTGAAAAAAGGAGCGAAAGAAGATGTTGCGGAAATTTTCGAACGCTGCAGAATATCTCCCAACATTCGGTTTACAACCTGGGATGATTATGCCATTATGTCCATGGTGGAAAATGGGCTGGGCATCAGCATCCTGCCGCAGCTTATTTTACGGCGTATCCCTTACCGCATTGTGGTAAAGGAACTGGAGATACCTGCATACCGAAAAATCGGAGTGGCGTTAAGAAATAAAAAAAGCGCATCGCTTGCGGTTAAGCGTTTCTTGGAATATCTAAAGTACCGGGATACTGGTCTCTGATGTTTTTGTGCAGTACTGGCCGCGACAAAAGCCATCCCAAGATACTGGGATGGCTTTTCCAACGTGAGCCTGTAAATTGTAGCAAAAGAGAGAACGGTCTTTGGCAGATATGAAATTCGGAAATTATTGATAGGTTATGTTTATTTCATATATTGTGCTGCCGGAGGGTAGTTTTAAAATGCCCCATTTCCTGTCACCGGAGACGGATAGCGGCAGACTGTGCTTTTCGCCGTTCACAAAAGCTGTTGCGCTGGTAGTGTCAGGCGGGAATGGGCCTGCACGGAATAACGCCGATTGCACCGGTTTTTCGAGTGTGATTTTTATTTTTTGCGCTCCATTTGCAGGACAGCCAGTCTGCAGGCGGCATTTTGGGCCGCCGTATCCGGTGAATAAATCTCCGCTGTCAAGCTGCCAGCCCTTGGGAAGCCGCGGGACAATATAGAGTGTCTCTCCGCTAAAACGTACGCCTACAAGAAGACCGGCAACACGGAGAAATTCCGCCTGCTGTACCAGATTGCCCAAATCTCCCTGGCGGCGTATCATGCCACAGGACGCATCGTAGGAACAGCTTTCCGGCACAATGAAGGGTAGTTCCAACTTCGGACAATAGCAGAACTTTGCCAAATTGTCCACCAATTTTTCCGCGTCCTCCATGAAATCAAGCAGCAGGGCATTTTCTGTCATTTGGCAGTGGTCGTATCCGGCCGCGCTGCAGCCGAACCAATGTTTCTTCGCTATTTCCTCCGATTCCTGCAAATAAGTTTTGATAGAGCGTTCCCGCCATTTTGGCGGCATTTTAGTCAGAAGCGGGTCGCAGATATTATAGAACATCGGTGGCGTCGGGTCGTGGTAAAAGCCAAACTGTATCCATTTGCTATGGCCGGCATCAGAGAGGTGAAAATCAATTGCATCATACAACTTTTTCGCATAACTACGCCATTTTTCTGCCAGTTGTTCTTGGCCGGATTCTTCCGCCATTGCTGCATATTCAAGGAGGCCTAAGTAGTTAGGAAGATTGCAGTATAAGGTATAGTCGTTCATCCCAGCTTCGCTTTCTGCATACAGCAATCCGTTCTTGCTGAGAGATACATCTGGATTGTCAAGCTGCCAGACGATAAATTCCGCCGCTTCGCGGATGCAGCAAAAGTTTTCCTTCAGCCAGCTTTGGCTGCGGCCCAGGGCTTTCCACAGTCTGGCGGCGGCAAGCATTAGCAGGCCGTGTCCGTCCGTTTCCAGATTGCCAAGATTTTGATATCCTTCACCAAACCGTTCCTGGGTATACTGAGTTGCCCAGTTCGCTTCCGGAACCAGATAGGTTGAATAAATCAACGGCTGGTTCGGCATTACCGACCAGTGGCCTGGAAT
>CABSKZ010000261.1 GCA_902478395.1 uncultured Eubacteriales bacterium
AAACCGACCGCCGTCGAGCTGTACCATCGGGCGCAAATCCGGCGGGATAACCGGGACGACGTCCAGAATCATCCACTCCGGTTTATTCCCGGAAAGGCGGAAGGATTCTACGACCTCAAGCCGTTTAATAAGCCTTACTTTTTTCTGTCCTGTCGCGGTTTCCAGCTCTTTTTTCAACTCCGCGGACATTTCCTCCAAATCAATTTCCTCAAGCAATTCCTTGATTGCCTCCGCACCCATTGCGGCACGGAAACGATCTCCGTATTTTTCGAGAAATTCCCTGTATTCCTTCTCGGAAAGGATCTGTTTCTTTTCAAGCTCCGTCCGCGCACCGGGGTCAATGACCACATACGACGCGAAATACAGCACCTTTTCCAGCGTACGGGGCGTCATGTCCAGCAGGAGGCCCATACGGGAAGGGATACCCTTGAAGTACCAGATGTGGGACACCGGCGCCGCAAGCTCGATATGGCCCATGCGCTCCCGGCGGACGCGCGACCGCGTCACTTCAACGCCGCACCTGTCACAGACGATACCCTTGTGGCGGATACGCTTATACTTGCCGCAGTGGCACTCCCAGTCCTTGGTGGGACCGAAAATGCGTTCGCAGAACAATCCGTCGCGCTCCGGTTTTAAGGTTCTATAGTTAATGGTTTCCGGTTTTTTCACTTCCCCGCGGGACCAGCTTCGAATCATCTCCGGTGACGCGAGACCAATTTTAATCGCTTCAAATGTATTTTCTGCCAATCGTTCCATCTCCATTTCTGAATTTGATTAGGGTTGGGGCGCTCCTTGACCTACAGCAAGTCCAAATCGTCTATAAAGTCGTCTTCCGCAGCTTCCTCTTCCTCATCAAATTCATCCGAATCATCCAAAACCTCCGCCTCTGTCTCTTCTTCCAGGCCATCGTTTAGCTCTTCGTCGATCAGGCCGTCGTCTTCTATTTCATCACCGAGGTCTTCCGCATCCTCGTCGTCGCCCAGATCAAGGTCGATGAAGGCCGCGTCATTCTTGATAGACATGCCGACACTTGCCTCTTCTTCCTCCTCTGAGGAATCCTTGAGCGTAACCTCCTGCATATTTTCATCCAGCACACGCATATCCAAGCACAAGCTCTGCAATTCCTTAATCAAAACCTTAAAGGATTCCGGAACGCCAGGCTGCGGAACGCTTTCGCCTTTTACAATCGATTCATACGTTTTCACACGGCCGACGATATCGTCCGACTTCACTGTCAGGATTTCCTGCAGCGTATATGCCGCGCCGTATGCCTCCAGCGCCCAGACTTCCATCTCGCCGAAGCGCTGTCCGCCGAACTGGGCTTTACCGCCAAGCGGCTGCTGCGTAACCAGCGAGTATGGGCCTGTGGAACGCGCATGGATTTTATCATCAACCAAGTGGGCCAGCTTCAAAATATACATATATCCAACCGTAACGCGGTTGTCAAACGGCTCACCTGTTCTTCCGTCATACAGTACCGTCTTGCCATCGCGGTCGTACCCGGCCTGTTCCAGCGCATCCATAATATCTTCTTCATTTGCGCCATCGAATACCGGCGTTGCAACCTTCCAGCCAAGCTTATGCGCTGCACGCCCCAGATGGACCTCCAGCACCTGTCCGATGTTCATACGGGACGGAACGCCCAGCGGATTCAGCACGATTTCCAGCGGTGTGCCATCCGGCAGGAACGGCATGTCTTCTTCCGGCAAAATCCGGGAGATAACACCCTTGTTTCCGTAACGGCCCGCCATTTTATCTCCAACCGAGATTTTCCGTTTCTGTGCGATATAGCAGCGAACCAGCTGATTGACTCCGGGCGGGAGCTCGTCGCCGTTTTCCCGGTCGAATACAATGACGTCAACGATAATACCGGCTTCTCCGTGCGGTACGCGAAGGGACGTATCTCTAACCTCGCGCGCCTTCTCCCCAAAGATTGCCCGAAGCAAACGCTCCTCGGCTGTCAGCTCTGTTTCTCCCTTCGGGGTAACCTTGCCGACCAGAATATCACCGGAGCGGACTTCCGCCCCGACACGGATGATACCGCGTTCGTCCAAATCTTTCAGCGCGTCCTCACCGACATTTGGAATATCCCGTGTGATTTCTTCCGACCCCAGCTTGGTGTCCCGCGCCTCGCACTCATATTCCTCAATATGGATGGAGGTCAGGACATCGTCGCGAACGAGCTTTTCATTAATCAGCATTGCGTCCTCGTAGTTATAGCCTTCCCATGTCATAAACCCAATGAGGATATTTTTGCCGAGCGCAATTTCCCCGTTGTCCGTGGACGGGCCGTCCGCAATGATATCACCTTTTTTCACGATATCGCCCTGCGAAACAATCGGCTTCTGGTTGATACAGGTTCCTTGGTTGGACCGGGTGAACTTAATCAACTTATACCGGTGAATTTCTCCGCTGTTGGTCTTAATCACAATTTCATCTGCGCTGACCTTACTGACGATACCATCCTCCTTCGCCAGCACGACAACGCCGGAATCCTTCGCGGCCTTATATTCGATACCGGTTCCGATAATCGGAGAGTCAGTACGCAGGAGCGGAACCGCCTGCCGCTGCATGTTCGCACCCATCAGCGCGCGGTTTGCAGCCGCATTTTCCAAAAATGGAATCATCGCCGTCGCAACGGAAACAACCTGTTTCGGAGACGCATCCATGTAATCAATTTTTGCGGCCTCAACCTCAACAAATTCATCCCTGTGACGGGCAGTAACTTTTTTATCGATAAACCGTCCATTCGCGTCAAGCGGCTCGTTTGCCTGCGCGATGATGAATTCATCCTCGACATCAGCCGTCATATAAACAATTTCATCGGTGACGATACCGGTATTTTTATCAACCTTCCGGTACGGCGCCTCAATAAAGCCATGCTCATTAATCCGCGCAAAGGAGCTCAATGAGTTTATCAAACCGATGTTTGGACCTTCCGGTGTCTCAATCGGGCACATTCTCGAGTAGTGGGAATAGTGCACGTCGCGGACTTCAAAGCCCGCGCGGTCCCTGGAGAGGCCGCCTGGCCCCAGTGCCGACAATCTTCTCTTATGCGTCAGCTCGGAGAGCGGGTTCAGCTGGTCCATGAACTGGGACAGCTGAGACGAACCGAAAAATTCTTTGATAGTCGCAACAACCGGCCGGATATTAATCAGCGCCTGCGGCGTTACGATATCCAAATCCTGTATGGTCATACGTTCCCGTACAACCCGTTCCATTCTGGAAAGGCCGATGCGGAACTGGTTCTGCAGCAATTCACCAACACAGCGCAGACGGCGGTTTCCCAGGTGATCAATGTCGTCCGTCGTTCCTACGCCGTAAATCAGGCCAATCTGATAATTAATGGAAGCCAGTATATCCTCTTTAACTATGTGCTTTGGAATCAACTCGTCAATTCTGTGGCGGATTTCAGATTTGATTTCCTCCTCGTCTTCCGTCCCATCCAAAATCTCCATCAGAACATCCAGTTTCACTTTTTCGCGGATATCCAAATCGGAGATGTCAAAATCCACAAACTCGTGAATGTCGACCATGTTATTGGAAAACACCTTGATGTCCTTGCCGTTGGCGTCAATTACCACTTCGTTTACGCCTGCGCGCTCAATCTGTTCCGCGATTTCACGCGAAATATATTTATCCGCCTCGAGGATAATCTCTCCGGTCTGCGGATCCACAACCTTTGCCCGGGATTGAAAACCGGCAATTCTAGCAGCAATGGACAGCTTTTTATTGAATTTATACCGTCCAACCCTGGCGAGATCGTATCGTTTGGGGTCAAAAAGCAAACCCATCAGCAGGGAACGGGCGCTCTCCACCGCGGGCGGCTCACCCGGACGAAGCTTTTTATAGATTTCAACCAACGCCTCATCCTGCGTCTGAACCGCGGCAGATTTATCCAGCGTATTGAGCAGCGCCTCGGTTTCTCCGAACAACTGGATGATTTCATCATCCGTCTGGATGCCCAGCGCACGGATGAACACAGTGATTGGCAGCTTTCTGGTACGGTCGATACGGACAGACAGAATGTCGTTGACATCGTTTTCATATTCCAGCCATGCACCGCGGTATGGGATGACTGTCGACGAATACAGTTCCTTACCCGTTTTGTCGTGCGTCATGGAATAGTAAATCCCCGGCGAGCGTACGAGCTGGCTGACGATAACCCGCTCAGCACCATTGATGATGAACGTTCCCTGGTCGGTCATCACAGGGAAATCGCCCATGAAGATTTCCTGCTCCTTGACTTCTCCCGTTTCCTTATTAATCAGACGGACTCTGGCTTTTAGAGGTGACGCATAGTTTGTATCCCGTTCTTTGCATTCTTCTACCGAATACTTAATTTTGTTTTCCAGCTTATAGTCGATAAACTCAAGGACAAGGTTGCCTGTGTAGTCCGTTATCGGAGAAATGTCCCGAAAAACCTCCTTGAGCCCTTCATCCAGAAACCACTGGTACGAATTTTTCTGTACTTCGATAAGGTTTGGCATTTCCAGGACTTCGTCAATCTTGGCATAGCTCATCCTTACGTTCTTACCCAATTGAATTGGATGTACCATATGTTCAATCACCTCATTAAAAA
>CABSKZ010000262.1 GCA_902478395.1 uncultured Eubacteriales bacterium
GTTGTAGTAGAATATAGCAAGGGAATTAAATGAATTTGAAAAAATATATTTCAACATAATCATTTGGAGGAAGTTTCATGTACATTTCAGAGAAAGCAAAAAGCATTAGTCCGTCATCGACGTTGGCAATTGACGCAAAATTTAAAGCGATGAAGGCGGACGGGGTGGATGTCGTCGGTTTTGGCGCAGGAGAGCCTGACTTTGACACGCCGCAATATATTAAGGATGCGGCTATCAAGGCGATTTTGGACGGTAAAACCAAATATACGCCAGCGGCGGGGGTGGGCGAACTGCGGAAGGCCATCTGCAAAAAATTCAAAGATGAAAACAATCTGGACTACACCTTTGACCAAATTGTTGTTTCCAATGGCGCCAAGCATTCTCTGGTAAATGTTTTTCAGGCTATCTGCAATGCTGGTGACGAGGTGATTATTCCCACACCGTTCTGGGTGAGTTATCCGGAAATGGTCAAACTGGCAGATGCAGTCCCAGTTTTTTTGACGACTCATGAGGAAAACGACTTTAAATTGACCGCGCAGGAGCTGGCGGATGCGATAACAGATAAAACACGCGCTATCATTTTAAACAGTCCTTCCAATCCGACTGGAATGGTCTACACAAAGGATGAACTGAACGAAATTGCAAAGGTCTGTGTGGAAAACAACATCTATGTTGTGTCTGATGAAATTTATGAGCATCTGATTTATGAAGGAAGCCATGTCAGTATCGCGAGCCTTGGAGAAGATATCAAAGACCTTACCATTATCGTGAACGGTGTTTCCAAGACCTATGCCATGACTGGGTGGAGAATTGGTTATACGGCCTCTCATCCGGCAATCGCGAAGGTTATGGCCAATGTGCAGTCCCATGCGACCTCGAACCCGAATTCCATTGCGCAGTATGCGACCCTTGCGGCACTCGGCGGCGGGAGAGACGAAATTAAGCTGATGAAACAGGCGTTTCTGGAACGAAGAAATTTTATGGTGGACAAAATCAACTCAATTGATGGTGTTTCCTGTCTGAAACCACATGGGGCATTCTATGTTTTTATGAATATCAGCAGGCTTAAGGGGAAGACTCTTGCAGGAAAACTGATTGAAACGTCGGATGATTTTGCGGATGTCTTTTTGGATAAAGCAAAGGTGGCGGTAGTTCCAGGCAGCGGATTTGGCGCGGATGACTATGTCCGGTGGTCCTATGCAACCGGTATGGAAACAATAAAGGAAGGGCTGTCCCGCCTGGAAAATTTCTTAAAAAGCAATTTATAAATGGAAAAAGGAATGTATATGAAAAGTAGAATTGAAGCACCGCGCTAAAAAGCGATGCCGCGTTCAATTTTGCTTTTGCAATCAGCCCTGTCTTTCAGGCTCCTGACCTTGCCTTTGGCATGGGTCTTGGAGCCTGAACTTTTTTGTAGGCACGGGTTGTGTGCACCGTAGTATTTTTTAGAGGCAGACAATTGCATCGGCTGTTTGCTTGAATTTCGCTGTATATGCCAAACAAAAGCATCTGATTTTTTAGGAATACAAACCATCATTTTGCAGAAGAATAAACTCTGTCTTGAAAAAATACTGCAGGTCTGCTATAATGTTTGAAGAGACAACAATAGACGGATGAAGAGCGGGGTAACGTATATGAGCTATGACGTATTTCAATGTAAGGTTATTTCCAAAAAAGAGATTGCGCCAAATATCATTGATGTAGTAGTGATGTGCCGTGAGCTTGCGGCAGAGGCTAAACCGGGACAATTTCTCCACATAAAATGCGGCGATGAAATTTCTATGCCGTTGCGCAGGCCAATCAGTATTTGTGATGTGATTGACGATAAGGTGCGCTTTATTTTTCAGATAAAAGGACGCGGGACGGAGGCACTGGCTTCACTGGAGGATACACTCGATATCTTAGGCCCTGCGGGTAATTCGTTCTATATTGACAACGCGAGTTTCCGGCATCCTGCTGTTATCGGAGGCGGAATTGGTACTTATCCGCTTTTGTATTTGGCAAAAAAGCTGGAAAATCCACAAATATTTTTGGGTTTCCGAACCAAAGAGCTGGTTACGCTGGAACATGATTTTAAGGAAATTAGTACGGATGTCACAATTGCCACAGACGATGGCAGCTACGGATACAACGGCTTTGCAATCGAATTACTGGAACAGAAAATGAAACAGGAGAATTTTGACATTATCTATTCCTGCGGTCCTGCCCCTATGCTAAAGGCTGTGAAGCAGCTTGCCGAAGCAAACGGTATTCGGTGCCAGCTGTCACTGGAAGAACGGATGGGCTGCGGCATTGGCGCCTGTCTGACCTGCTCTTGTGAAACGACCTCAAGCGGGACATGGAAATATAAAAGGGTTTGCAAAAATGGCCCTGTATTCTGGTCTGATGAGGTGGTATTATGATGGATATGAAGGTCAATATTGCTGGGGTAGTGCTGAACAACCCGGTTATCACGGCGTCAGGGACATATGGCTTCGGCCGGGAATATGGAGAACTTTACAGTCTGGATGAGCTGGGCGCAATTTGCGTGAAGGGGCTTACCTTAAAACCGCGCGAGGGCAACCCGCCGCCGCGGATTGCTGAGACCTACGGCGGTATTTTAAACAGCGTCGGACTGCAAAACCCTGGTGTAGAGATGTTTATCAAGGCTGAAATTCCATTGCTGAAGCAATATAAATGTAAAATTATTGCTAACATGGCGGGGTCAACGGTTGAAGAATACTGTGAAATGGCGGAACGTCTGTCTGACAGCGAAGTTGACATGCTGGAAATGAATATTTCCTGTCCAAATGTTAAAGAGGGCGGCGTCGCTTTTGGTACGAACGCGAAAACCATTCATAAAATAACTGCGGAAGTAAAAAAGTACGCCAAAAAGCCATTAATCGTTAAGCTTTCCCCAAATGTAACAGACATTACGGAAATGGCCCGTGCGGCGGAAGCGGGTGGGGCGGACGCCTTATCGCTGATTAATACGCTTTTGGGGATGGCAATTGATATCCACACCAGACGCCCGATTCTTGCAAATACGGTGGGCGGCCTTTCTGGTCCTGCCGTGAAGCCCGTTGCGGTGCGTATGGTATATCAGGTCCGGAAAGCCGTCAAATTGCCGCTTATCGGTATGGGCGGAATTGTAAACGGCGGGGATGCAGTCGAATTCATGCTTGCTGGGGCGGACGCCGTAGCGGTCGGAACCGCGAATTTTATGAATCCTTACGCGTGCGTGACCGTAAAACAGGGCATTCAGGAATATATGAAAAACAATCAGATAGAGACTGTCAGCCAGCTTTCCGGCGCTGTGATTGATAATTAATAATTTTAGATACAGAAGGAGTCGATAAAATGAAATCTATTACCCTGGACTATTCAAAAACACTGGATTTTTTAACGGAAGAGGAAATATTGAATTTAAGCGGACAAGTGGCGGATGCACATGAAAAGCTGCACAAAAAAAACGGTGCAGGAAGTGATTTCCTGGGGTGGGTAAATCTTCCGCTCGATTATGACAAGCAGGAATTTTCCCGCATTAAAGCGGCCGCTGAAAAGATAAAAAACAATTCTGAAGCACTGATTGTAATCGGTATTGGCGGTTCCTATCTTGGCGCGAAAGCGGCGATAGAAATTTTTACGAACTCCTTCTATGACTCCCTGCCGAAAGAGAAACGCAGCACACCGCTTATCTTTTTTGCTGGAAATTCCATCAGTTCCACCTATCTGAGCGAATTATACGAGCTGGTGAAGGATATGGACTTTTCCGTTAATGTTATTTCAAAATCTGGTACGACGACGGAGCCGGCGATTGCATTTCGGCTTTTCAAAGAACTGCTGGAGAAAAAATATGGAAAAGAGGGCGCTAAGGAACGTATCTTCGCGACGACGGACAAGGAACGCGGTGCACTGAAAAAGCTGGCGGATAAGGAAGGGTACGAATCCTTTGTCATTGCCGACGACGTAGGAGGAAGATATTCTGTTTTAAGCGCTGTCGGGTTGCTGCCAATTGCCGTCTGTGGGGCGGATATCGACCAAATTATGCAGGGCGCACAGGCTGCGCATAAGGACTATTCCATCTGCGGTGTGGAGAAAAATTTCTGTTACCAATATGCAGCTGTTCGCAACGCGTTATACCGGAAGGGAAAGACGACGGAGATTATGGTGAATTACGAACCGCGCCTGCACTACTTTAATGAATGGTGGAAGCAGCTTTATGGGGAAAGCGAGGGAAAGGACAAGAAGGGTATTTTCCCTGCAGCGGTCGATTTTTCAACGGATCTGCATTCCATGGGCCAGTATATTCAGGATGGGCTGCGGAATCTGTTTGAAACGGTCATAAACGTAGAAACGCCGCGCGCTGACCTGACGATTGACGAGGACTCGGAAAATGTGGACGGCCTGAATTTCCTTGCTGGAAAAACAGTGGATTTTGTGAACCATAAGGCATTTGGTGGCACGATTTTGGCGCACAACGACGGCGGTGTGCCAAACATGGTTATCAATGTGCCGGAGCTAAACGAATATTATTTTGGTATGTTAGTTTATTTCTTTGAAAAAGCCTGTGGCATCAGTGGATATCTGCTGGGTGTGAATC
>CABSKZ010000263.1 GCA_902478395.1 uncultured Eubacteriales bacterium
GGACACGTCACAATCGAAATCATAGTAAAAACCGTTCTCTATCGCGGGGCCGATTGCCAGCTTTGCCTGCGGATACAAACGTTTCACCGCCTGCGCCATAATGTGCGACGCAGTATGGCGGAACGTATCTTTCCCTTTCTGATCTGCAAAGGTCAGAAATGTCACGCCGCAATCCCGATCGATTGTGGTGGTAAGATCAAAAACTTCGCCGTCAACTTCGGCGGATAATGCAACACGCGCCAGCCCTTCACTAATTTGTTTTGCGACCTCGTACAGCGGCACAGGTTGGCTGAATTCCAGTTCGCTGCCGTCTTTTAGTTTAATCTTAAACATCCTGCACTCCATTCTGCCGCTGGTGAACACGGCACTTATTCCAAAATCCCGCGCAAGAGACAGTTTGTCTACAGAAGGTTCCGCTTGTCTTTTGCTCGGCATGCCTCTGCGTAAACGTTTACAGGCAGAGACACTTTTCACCTATCACAGACAACATCCAATTCAGTCTGAAATGTTGGCCTAATAAAAACTCTATTCTATCATATATTTTTCTGGGGAAAATGTCAAGTAAAATCTTCAGTAACGTCTTGTGCAATCCCCGTTTCGCAATCGAACAGAAAGATTCTGTCCCATATTTTTTGAAACCGCACTTTTTTATACAATTCCACCGGTTTCTGCATCTGATATTGTCTCAAATATGTTTCAATAAAATACGGCTGTTTCAAGCAAAAGAAAGCCCGTTCCTTGAGCTCTGCGCTGCTTTCCATAAAAGAAAGACGATCTTTATAGTGCAAGCAGTAGTCAAACGTGATGTAACCAACGATTTTTTCATCGGTAAAAGCTTCATCGCAATATTGCTTTAGCAGTTCGTAACAAGACTTTTTGCTATGGCTGCGTCTTCCCTGCCCTTTCTGCAAGAACCATTCGGCCAAATCTTGAAAAAATGTATACGGTGACTGCCGGTAATAGGTTTGAATCAGATACCGGATGGTTTTAGAAAATGAACCGCAGTTGTAGTATTTCTCCAACATGTCCTCCACACGCTTAAGCGCAAGCAGGTCTGCATATGTCATCGCATCGCTGTGAATGACTTCATATGGCGGAGAGGCCGTAAATTCGCTGCCATTCGTGTTGAGCCCGGCCCCTTTGAGTTTCTTTAAAAAACCAAGCTGCAAATCATCCGGCCAGAGCAGAAATACGTCGTTGAAGGAATGAATGAATTGCTCCAGCGTCTCACCTGGCAGGCCGGCAATCAAGTCCAAGTGGAGGTGAATATTGTTGTTTTTCTGTAAAGCACGGACAACCCGTGCAATCTTTTCAAAATCAGCCTTTCGGTTAATTGCACAGAGTGTCTGTTCATTCGTGCTCTGCACACCGATTTCAAGCTGAAACATACCCTTTGGCGCTGTTTGTAGGCTGTGAATGAGTTCATTCGTCATCGTTTCCGCTTTCACTTCAAAGTGGAACGTAGTTTCACTGGAATATTCCTTGATAAACTCAACCATCTCCAGCGCACGCTTCGCATTTGCGTTGAACGTCCGGTCCACCAGTTTTACCAGCGGCACCTTCGCTCGGCAAAATTGAGCAATCTCTTCTTTTGCGCGTTCCAGCGGCAAAAAACGCACACCGCCGAGGGCTGAAGAAAGGCAGAACCCACAGCGGTAAGGGCATCCGCGCGAGGTTTCATAATACAGGATTCTCCCCGTTAATGCCTCAATCTCACCATTGAGGTAAGGAAACGGGATTTGTGATAAAGCTACCTGGCTTGGCGCTTCATTTTCAAAAATACCGTCCCCACTCCGCCAAACCAATCCCGGAACCTGCGAAAAATCATTTTTCGGCAGCGCGTTCACAAAAAGAGGCAGAGAGGTCTCCCCTTCACCCTTCAAAAGAAAATCGACTTCCGGATGTTTCTGCATAAAATCCACGCATTCAAAGCTGACCTCCGGTCCGCCCAAAACAGTTACGATGGAGGAATCTGCCTTTTTCAGACAATCGCATAACTGAAGCACCATGCTGATGTTCCATATATAACAGGAAAACAAGATTGTTTTGCAGCCAGTTTGGTAAATATCCGCCGCAACATCCGAAACGGTTTCATTGATGGAATATTCCCGCAGCATTCTCTCCTGTTCCGGCAATGTATTGCGCAGATACCGCACAGCCAGATTGGTATGTACATATTGGGCGTTGATACCGACCAACAGAACCATTCCATCCCCTCCGTTTATTCTAATTCAACCCTCTGCTTTACAGGCGTATTACAGATTCAGATTATGTCAAAAACAAATTTTAACTGTGCTCTTTTTACCGAAACAACATTGCATACATCCCGACTCCCACAATCTTAAAATAGTGTTATGGAATTGCTCCGTAATTTTTACTGATAAAAAAGGGCTGTAGTTTCCGGCAAACACCAGAAACCACAGCCCGAAACATACTTATGCCGACAAAACTAAGCGTTCTGCTTCGCCAGCTCGTTCATCGCATCTTTTCTGGAAAGGTTAATTCTGCCCTGGCGGTCCACTTCCATGACCTTAACCATTATTTCGTCGCCGAGCTTCACAACGTCCTCAACCTTTTCCACACGTTTGTTGTCCAGCTTTGAGATGTGGACAAGCCCTTCCTTACCCGGCAAAAATTCCACGAACGCACCGAATGCAGTTATCGTGACAACCTTCGCTTTATAGATTTTGCCGATTTCAATTTCTCCCGTAATACCTTTGATAATTTCAATTGCCCTCTGCGCCATTTCCTCGTCCGAAGTCGAAATGTAAATAGTGCCGTCTTCCTCAATATCAATCTTCGTTCCAGTTTCTGCGATAATTTTCTGAATTACCTTACCGCCGCTGCCAATGACATCACGGATTTTATCCGTGTCTATGGTCATCGTATAAATCTTCGGAGCATACGGTGAAAGGCTTGGGCGCGGCTCTGCAATCGCTTTCAGAATAATATCATCGATGATATGATACCGCGCGTCCCTTGTCTGGGACAATGCCTGTTTGATGATTTCCGGCGTCAGTCCGTCAATTTTAATATCCATCTGAATGGCGGTGATTCCCTTTTTCGTGCCTGCAACCTTAAAGTCCATATCGCCGTAGAAATCTTCAAGGCCCTGGATGTCCACCATTGTAATGAAGCGCTCGCCTTCGGTTACCAGACCGACAGAAATGCCGGCAACCGGCGCTTTTATCGGAACGCCCGCATCCATCAGTGCGAGTGTGCTGCCGCAGACACTTGCCTGTGATGTACTGCCGTTGGAACTTAAGACCTCTGAAACCAGTCGAATTGCATACGGGAACTCTTCCTCACTAGGAATCACAGGTTCTAAAGCACGTTCCGCCAATGCTCCGTGGCCGATTTCACGGCGTCCCGGACCTCTTGAGGGTCTTGTTTCCCCAACGCTGTAGGATGGGAAGTTGTAATGGTGCATATAGCGCTTCTGGTCATCCAAATCAATGCCGTCAAGCATTTGAGCGTCGCCCATAGCGCCCAGGGTCGCAATGGTCATGACCTGTGTCTGTCCTCTTGCGAACAGACCGGAACCATGGGTTCTTGGAAGCAGGCCTACCTCCGCGGACAGCGGACGGATATCTAAAATACCGCGCCCGTCAACGCGCTTGCCTTCGTCAAGAATCCAACGGCGCACAATAAATTTCTGCAGCTTCGCCATGGCCTCTTCAATCAGAGCGCCATGTTCTTCTTCGGTATATTTCCCTTCAAAGTGGGCATAAATCTCATCGTAAAGAACCTTCAGATTCGCTTCCCGGATATTTTTATCATCCGTATCCAGTGCGACCTTCAGCTTGTCCGTTGCAAACGCTTCCAAATCATGATAGATTTCCTCATCCACCACATGTTCTTCATATGCACGTTTCGGTTTGCCAACTTCGGCTTGAATCTGCGCAATAAAGTCGCAAATTTTCTTGATTTCCTCATGCGCGAACATAATTGCGTCAAACACTGTTTCTTCCTTGACTTCCTTCGCGCCCGCCTCAATCATAACGACCTTTTCCTTCGTGCCCGCAACAGTCAGGGACAGTTCGCTCTTTTCCCGCTGCGCACTGGTCGGGTTGATAACAAATTCGCCGTCAACCAAACCTACAAAAACGCCTCCAATCGGCCCGTTAAACGGAATGTCTGAAATGGAAATTGCCGCGGAGGTGCCGATCATAGCTGCAATTTCCGGCGCATTGTCCTGCTCCACTGACAAAACCGTGTTTACGACGCCAACATCATTGCGCAAATCTTTCGGGAACAGGGGGCGAATCGGCCGGTCAATCACACGGGAGGTCAGGACCGCCTTTTCCGACGGCTTCCCTTCCCTGCGGATAAAACCACCCGGAATTTTTCCGACAGAATACAGTTTTTCTTCATAATCCACGCTAAGCGGGAAAAAATCAATCCCATCGCGCGGTTTCGCGGACATGGTTGCGGTGGAAAGCACCGCCGTATCCCCATAGCGCACCATAACAGCCCCGCCCGCAAGCTCGGCATATTTGCCGGTTTCGATGACAAGCGGCCTGCCTGCCAGTTCCATTTGAAAACTCTTGTACATAATTTCCTCCTAAGTATAAATT
>CABSKZ010000264.1 GCA_902478395.1 uncultured Eubacteriales bacterium
CCAACCGTATGGAGTTCGAAAAAGCGGCCCTTCTGCGCGACAAAATTAAAAGCATCCAAAAGATTGACGAACGGCAGAAAATCATTTCCGAACGGCAGGCCGACGAAGATGCGGTTGGATTCTACCGGCAGGAAAACAAGACGTTCGCCGAGGTGTTTTTTATCCGGCGCGGCAGGCTTTTAGGCCGCCATATGGTGATACTGGACAAGACGCGCGACATGGAAGAGGGAGAGATTGCGGCCGAATTTTTAAAACAGTTCTATTCGGAGGCAAGCTATATCCCAAAACATATTTATACGCAGTATGACAGCGAGGAGTTGGAATTAATCAGCAGCTGGCTGACCCACAAAAATGGGAAAAAGACGGTGGTGCACTGCCCGAAACGAGGGGAGAAGAAGGAGATTGTGGAGCTGGCTTACAAAAATGCGCGGCAGGCCGCGGTCGACTACATTTTAAAAGGCTCCAAGACCAAAAAGAGCATCAGCAAAACCATTCTCAATTTAAAGGAGGAACTTGCACTTCCGGCGCCGCCGTACCGCATCGAGGCGTATGATATTTCCAATACCTCCGGCGCGGACAGCGTCGGCTCCATGGTTGTGTTTGTAGACGGACAGCCGGCAAAACGGTATTACCGGCGGTTTAAAATCGACACGGTGGAAGGTGCGGACGACTACAAAAGCATGACGGAGGTCATTTACCGGAGAATGAAAAGTGCGCGGGAGGAGGAAATCGCCATTGAAGCCGGGCAGCTGGCGCGGGAGGATGCGAAATTCCTGCCCAGGCCAGATTGCATATTCCTGGACGGCGGGAAAGGGCATCTGTCTGTTATTGCAGAGCTGATGGAGCTGATTGATGAGGACGTCCCCCTGTTCGGCATGGTGAAAGACGACCGCCACCGCACGCGCGCGCTGATGACGGTGCAGGGTGAAGAAATCGGCTTTAAACGGGTTTCTGAGGCGTTCAAACTCATCACTCGGATACAGGATGAGGTTCACCGCTTTGCGATAGATTACCATAAGAAATTGCGGCATAAAACGATGACCGGCTCGACGTTAGAGCAAATCGAAGGCGTCGGTCCCGCCACGCGCAAAAAGCTGATGAAGCATTTCAAAACCATGGCGGCGCTCAGGGAGGCTTCCGCAGGGGAAATAGCGGCAGTTCCCGGAATTTCTCGAAATCTGTCACAAAATATTTACAACTTTTTTCATAAAAAAACTTGATTATTTATCTGTTTTATAATATACTTCTGGATATTAAGGCAACGCCGCACATTGAACGGCGACGCTTTAGCACCAATATTGCTTGCATATTTTTCGTCGTTTTGCATGAAGACTCTGAGAACATGATAGTATCTCCTTGCGTCTTCGCACATCTGACTAGAAATCTGACTATGCAATTCACGCACTATCATAATACGGTATTGCGTTCAATCAGTTTGGTGATATTTTTAAACAATACAATCCAAGGGCAGGGCTGCGAAGTTCTGGCGCTTGACAAAGGGTGCAATGACATAGATCGAAAAAGGGTGAAAAGATTGCGTATAGCGGTAGATGCGTTCGGCGGGGACAACGCGCCGGAGGCTGTTGTAAACGGTTGTGTCCGTGCGGCCAATGAGATGGACATACAAATCGTGCTGGTAGGGAAAAAAAAGGAGATTCAAACAGTTTTAGAGGGTTGCTCCTATCCACGGGAGCGGATAACCATCAGAAACGCCACAGAAGTGATAACAAACGAAGACAGCCCGGTCAACGCCATCCGGACGAAAAAGGACTCGTCTTTGGTAGTTGGACTGAATATGATAAGAAATGGAGAGGCCGACGCAATCGTTTCCGCGGGTAACACCGGGGCATACCTTGCGGGAGCATTCCGCATTTTGGGCAGGATAAAGGGCATTAAGCGCCCGGCACTCGCGACCTATATGCCGACGATAAGCGGCGGGAATATCGTTTTGGATGTCGGTGCGAATACGGATTGCAAGGCGGAAAACCTGGTCCAGTTTGCCATGATGGGTTCCTTATATGCGGAAAATGTCCTGAAAATCAAGCAGCCGAAGGTCGGCATGGTGAATATCGGGGCGGAGGAAGGCAAGGGCAACGACCTCGCGAAAGAGGCGTTTCGGCTACTTGCGAAAAGCAATACCAATTTCATCGGCAATATCGAGGCCAGAAGAATTCCTTACGGTGACGCCGACGTTGTTGTGTGCGACGGGTTTGTTGGCAATGTTGTGTTGAAACTGACAGAAGGCGTCGGCCAGTCGATGTACCACATGCTGAAAGAGATTTTTCTGAAAAACGCCGTTACGAAGCTGGCGGCGCTGGTTTTAAAACCGCATATGAAAGAGTTTAAGAAAAAAATCGACTATTCTGAATATGGCGGCGCACCGCTCCTGGGCATTGACGCGTGCGTCATCAAGGCGCATGGAAGTTCTAACGCAAAGGCGTTTTACAATGCCATTAAAAGCGCGGTGGCGTTCCATAGCACCGGTGTAAATGATAAAATCAAGCAACAGTTAATCAAAGAGGAGGCGGAAAGGCTTGAATGCTAAAATAGTGGGCGTCGGCATGTATTTGCCGGAAAAGATATTGACAAACGCGGATTTGGAAAAAATGGTGGAAACCTCGGATGAATGGATTACCACTCGTACCGGGATTAAGGAACGGCACATTACAAGAGACGATGAGTTCACCGCAGACATGGCGGTTATCGCTGCACAGCGTGCGCTGGAAAACGCAGGCATGGACGCAGCGGAGTTGGACTTAATTTTACTTTCCACAGTCAGCCCCGAATTTGCCACGCCTTCTTCTTCTTGCCTGGTGCAGGGCAGACTTGGCGCGGTGAACGCTGCGGCGATAGACATCAATACGGCGTGTTCCGGCTTTGTTTCCGCCCTGATTATGGCGCAACAGTTCATCAAAGCCGAAACCTATCAAAATATTCTGGTCATAGGCGCAGACACCATGACGAAACTGACCGACTGGGAGGACCGGAAATCCTGCGTCCTGTTTGGTGACGGGGCCGGCGCAGTCGTGTTGAAGCCAACAACGGACAACGACGGCATCCTGGCGTTTGAGATGGGCGCAGATGGTTTGAGCCATGGGTGCCTGTCCATCCCGAGCCTGAAATTCTCCGAAGAGGATTTGGAGCGCCGCGGCGGAGAGAAAAAACGCACGTTCTGGATGGATGGCAGCGAGGTGTTTAAGTTTGCTGTCAGAATTATGACAAACTCCATGCAGCGAATTTTGGAAAAAGCAGGCATGACGGTTGACGACATTGACCTTCTGGTGCCGCACCGGGCGAATATCAGGATTATCGATGGCTCAGTGAAGCGGTTAAAAATCAATCCGGATAAGGTCTATACGAACATCGACCGGACGGGCAACACGTCGAGCGCGTGTATCCCGATGGCGCTGTGTGAGGCGGTGCAAAAGGGCCTTCTGAAAGAAGGGGATACCCTTGCGATGGTCGGCTTCGGCGGCGGACTGACATGGGCGTCAATTGTTATGAAGTTTTAATCGAACAGTATTTGGAGGCAGAAATCATGGCGAAAACAGCATTTTTATTCTCTGGGCAGGGGGCCCAGGCAATCGGTATGGGGAAAGAACTGGCAGAACACTACGCCGTTGCGGATAAAACATTTGACGAGGCCACGGAAAGCCTCGGGATGGATATGAAGAAACTGATATGGGACGGCGATTCCGAAACGCTGATGATTACGGAAAACACGCAGCCGGCTATTTTGACCATGAGCGTTGCCGCGCTTCGAGTGCTGGAGCAGGAGGGCGTTCGGGCGGATGTGGTCGCCGGTCTGAGCCTTGGGGAATATTCCGCGCATGTCGCGGCGGGGTCTATCTCCTTTGCCGATGCAGTCAGGCTTGTGAAGAAACGCGGGAAATACATGCAGGAGGAAGTCCCGGTCGGCGTCGGTGCGATGGCGGCAATCCTAGGGCTGGACGAGGAAAAGGTCCGCGAGGCCTGCAAAAAAGCGGAGTCGGAGGGAATTGTGTCTCCGGCAAATTTCAATTGCCCGGGCCAGATAGCGGTGGCGGGCGAAAAGGCCGCTGTGGAAAAAGCGTGTGAATATGCGAAAGAGCTTGGCGCAAAACGCGCTGTGCCGCTTGCGGTCAGTGCGCCGTTCCACTGCGAAATGCTGAAGGGAGCAGGAGAAAAACTCGCAAAAGAACTGGAAAACGTCACGTTTTCTGATTTACAGATTCCCCTGATTACAAACGTCACAGCCGATTATGTGAAAAGTCGGGACGATATCAAGCCGCTGCTGATTCGACAGGTTTCCAGCAGTGTCCTGTGGCAGAAGGGAATCGAGCGCATGATAGCCGACGGCGTGGATACCTTCATTGAGGTCGGGCCGGGGAAAGCGCTCAGCGGGTTCATGAAGAAAATCAATAAGGAGATGACCATCCTCAACGTGGAGGATATGGCGTCTTTGGAAGCAACGCTAACGGCGTTGAAATAATATCGGGAAGGTGTAATGATGGATTTAACAGGAAAAACCGCGCTGATTACCGGCGCATCCAGCGGCTTGGGAGATGGAATCGCCCGTGCGGTTCT
>CABSKZ010000265.1 GCA_902478395.1 uncultured Eubacteriales bacterium
CCTCCCGAAAGGGCGTCGGCACGACAGTCGTAACGACCTTTGAATATAACCATATTGACCGCCAGCCGTTAGGCGATATGGCGGAAACGGTTTCTACCGTCCTGTCAGGAAATACCGCGGTTAATTTTGTGTACAGGCATGTGGTGAACGGAAACGAATTTGTGATGGATACCCGTGAAATAAAGGCAATTTTAGGGGATGTGGATATTGCCAGCCCCGAAATCGTTTTATGGATTCGGGACTATATTGCCGAAGGAATAGCGAGCCTGCGGCAAGTGGACAATCAATAAAAAGTGAGGTTTTGAACATGAAAAGTTTGGCGGAACTCGAAGCGATTAAAAATAGAACCAAAAACCAGATCAACATGAGAAAAGAAGACAACGACAGCGCGGTTCGTATTGTTGTCGGCATGGCTACCTGCGGAATCGCCGCCGGTGCGCGGCCGGTGCTGAACGCGCTGGTGGAGGAAGTCGGCAAACGCAGTCTGAGCCATGTGACTGTCACACAGACGGGCTGCATCGGTATGTGCCGATTAGAGCCGATTGTGGAGGTCATGGCGCCCGGCAAGGAAAAGGTTACGTATGTGAAGATGACGCCGGAAAAGGCGGTTCGTGTTGTAAACGACCATATCGTAAACGGTAACGTCGTAACAGAATATACCATCGGGGCAACTCAAGAATAAGAAGGGGAGGACATTCGAAATGGAATTTGCGAGAGCGCATGTTTTGGTATGCGGCGGTACAGGTTGTACGTCTTCCGGCAGCCATAAACTGATACAGGAGTTTGAAAAGCAGCTGCAGGAAAACCATCTGGAAAAGGAAGTCAAGGTCATTCAAACCGGCTGCTTCGGTCTTTGTGCGTTGGGGCCTGTTGTCGTCGTTTATCCGGAAGGCTCGTTCTATAGCATGGTGAAAGAAGAAGATGTTAAGGAAATCGTGGAAGAGCATCTGCTCAAGGGCCGTATCGTAACACGGCTTCTCTACGAGGAAACGGTTGAAGATAATACGATTAAATCCTTAAACGAGGTTGATTTTTATAAGAAACAACGCAGAATCGCATTGCGCAACTGCGGCGTTATCAATCCTGAAAATATTGAGGAATATATTGCGTTTGACGGCTATCAGGCCCTGGGCAAGGTCCTGACCTCAATGACGCCGGACGAGGTCATTGAGGAAGTCAAGAAATCTGGTCTGCGCGGCCGCGGCGGCGCGGGCTTCTCCACCGGCATGAAATGGATGTTCACCGCGAAGGCAGACGGTTCCAACGGAAAATACGTCTGTTGTAATGCCGACGAGGGTGACCCGGGCGCGTTTATGGACAGAAGCGTGCTGGAGGGAGACCCGCACGCCATTATCGAGGCAATGTCCATCGCGGCGTATGCGGTCGGAGCGGATCAGGGGTATATCTACATTCGTGCAGAGTATCCGATTGCGGTAAAACGTCTGCAAATTGCCATCAAACAGGCGAAGGAATATGGCCTGCTGGGTGAAAATATCTTCGGAACCGACTTCAAGTTTAATTTGGACATCCGTCTGGGTGCCGGCGCATTTGTGTGCGGCGAGGAAACGGCTCTCATGACTTCGATAGAAGGCAAACGCGGCGAACCGCGGCCAAGGCCGCCGTTCCCGGCAAACAAGGGTCTGTGGCAGAAGCCTACCCTGCTCAACAACGTTGAAACCTATGCGAACATTCCGCAGATTATCAACAACGGCGCGGAATGGTTCGCGTCTATCGGTACGGAAAAGAGCAAGGGCACAAAGGTGTTCGCCCTGGGCGGAAAAATTAAAAATACCGGTTTGGTTGAAATTCCGATGGGAACAACGCTTCGTGAAATCGTCGAGGAAATCGGCGGCGGCATCCCGAACGGCAAGCGCTTCAAGGCCGCGCAGACGGGTGGGCCTTCCGGCGGCTGTATTCCCGCTTCCCTGATAGATACACCGATTGATTACGACTCCCTGATTCAGATTGGTTCCATGATGGGCTCTGGTGGCTTGATTGTCATGGACGAGGACACCTGTATGGTTGACATTGCGAAATTCTTCCTGGAATTCACCGTAGACGAATCCTGCGGAAAATGTACACCGTGCCGCGTTGGAACCAAAAGAATGCTGGAAATATTGGACAGGATTACAAAAGGAAAAGGCACCATCGAAGATTTGGACCGCCTGGAAGTGCTGGCGGAAAGCATCAAATCCGCGGCGCTGTGCGGCCTCGGCCAAACCGCTCCGAACCCGGTTCTCAGTACACTTCGTTATTTCAAGGACGAATATTTGGCGCACGTTGTCGATAAACGCTGTCCGGCCGGTGTCTGCAAAGACCTGTTGAGCTTCCGCATCGACGAAGGCAAATGTAAGGGCTGCGGCATCTGTGCGAAGCAATGTCCGGTCGGCGCGATTACAGGCAAGGTAAAAACACCTTACCACATTGACCCGGAAACTTGCGTAAAGTGTGGCGTTTGTATGTCCAAATGTCCGTTTAAGGCAATTGCCAACAAATAACGAGAGGAGGAATCTGTAGAAGATGGATATGGTAAATATAAAAATCAACGGGGAAGAACTTAGCGTCCCGAAAGATTATACAGTATTGCAGGCGGCAAGGCAGGCGGGAATCGATATCCCGACGCTCTGTTACCTGAAAGGAATCAACGAAATCGGCGCGTGCCGCATGTGCCTGGTAGAGGTGAAGGGTGCAAAAAGCCTGGTTACGGCCTGTGTCTACCCTGTCAACGAAGGGATGGAGGTGTTCACGAACACCGAACGCGTCCGCGTGGCACGGAAAACGGTTCTGGAGCTGACGCTCTCAAACCATGAGAAAAAGTGCCTCACCTGTGTGCGGAACCAGAATTGTGAGCTTCAGCGGCTTTCCGAGGAGCTCAACGTTTCTGACATTGCCTTCGAGGGCGAAATGAGCGAACACACGGTGGATGATTTCTCACCATCAATCGTTCGCGACAACAACAAATGTATTCTCTGCCGCAGATGCGTCAGCGTTTGTAAAAACGTACAAACCGTCGGCGTTATCGATGCACAGGAACGCGGATTCAACACCAGAATCGGCTGTTCTTTTGAGAAATCCCTGAATGAAACGGACTGCGCAATGTGCGGCCAGTGTATCGTTGCATGTCCCGTCGGCGCACTCCGTGAAAAGGACAGCACGAAGGATGTCTGGGCCGCGCTGGCCGATGAATCGAAACACGTTGTGGTACAAACTGCTCCGGCGGTCCGCGTTGCGCTGGGCGAAGAGTTCGGAATGCCGATTGGCACCCGTGTAACCGGAAAAATGGCAACCGCACTCAAAAAGCTGGGCTTTGACAAGGTATTTGATACTGATTTTGCGGCCGACCTCACCATCATGGAAGAGGGAACGGAACTGATTAACCGGATTAAGGAAGGCGGAAAGCTGCCGCTTATCACCTCCTGCAGCCCGGGCTGGGTGAAATTCTGTGAACACAACTTCCCGGACTTTTTAGATAATTTGTCGACCGCCAAATCACCGCATGAAATGTTTGGCGCTGTGATTAAGTCCTACTATGCGGAGAAAGCGGGCATCGACCCGAAGGATATCTATGTGGTGTCGGTCATGCCGTGTACCGCGAAGAAATTTGAACGCCAGAGGGAAGAGCTGGCAGGAACCGGCTATCAGGATGTAGACGCGGTTCTCACCACCCGTGAGCTGGCGCGGATGATTAAAGAAGCGCGAATCGACTTTGCGAAGCTTCCGGATTCCGGTTTCGAAAATCCGTTTGGCGAAGCGGCCTCCGGCGCGGGCGTTATCTTCGGCGCGACAGGCGGCGTAATGGAAGCGGCGCTCCGGACAGTCTCCGAGGTGCTGACTGGAAAATCGTTTGAAGAGGTTGACTACAAAGAAGTCCGTGGTACAGAGGGCATTAAGGAAGCAACCGTTAAAATTGGGGATATGGATGTTAACGTGGCGGTAGCGAACGGCCTCGGAAATGCGAGAAAGCTGCTGGAGCGCATTCGGAACGGCGAAGCAGACTATCACTTTATTGAAATCATGGGCTGCCCGGGCGGCTGCGTAACCGGCGGCGGACAGCCGATACAGTCCTCCAAGGTGCTGTCAGAAATCGATTTAAAGGCGGAGCGCGCAAAAGCAATTTACGACGAGGACAAGAGCCTTCCGCTCAGAAAATCCCATGAAAATCCGTATATCAAAACGCTTTATGCGGAATATCTTGGCGAACCCTGCGGACACAAAGCACACCAGCTTTTGCACACGCACTACCATGAGCGTCCGAAATATGAATAATAAAATTTAAATAAGAGAAAAGCAAGTCCATTTTAGAATGGACTTGCTTTTCTTTATTTTATGTCTTGCTTCCGCTTCCTATGGAAATGTCCTTCATAAAAAATTTTGTTTAACAACTTTATTAACGAAACACGAGATGCCCCGCGCCGCTATAGGATCATGTACCAGATGCAGCGGCGGAAATAACTCGCGCCCTATCTACACGTCCTTACAGCAGCTTTTGTCATAAACATTAGCTCTTTCCGCTTTGTTCGCTGACGGCCTGTCCCTTCTGGATGTATTGTATAATCTGCTCATCA
>CABSKZ010000266.1 GCA_902478395.1 uncultured Eubacteriales bacterium
AGGCTTCTATGTAAACGGCGACAATAAAATCGCGTTTGGTTTTATCGAACCTGAATATAAGGAATTTTTAACAACGATAAATAAATGGTATAAAGAAGGACTGATTGACCCCGAATATGCCGCCGCGAATTCCTCAATGATTGATACAAAAATGATTTCGGACGTGGGCGGTTCATTTATCGGCTATTCGGGCAGCGCAATGAGCAAGTATTTAGCCGCGGCACGCGCGGGCAACCCGGACTATACCCTGGTTGGAACGCAGTGGCCTACGTCTAATGGAGGAGCTCCATATTGCGGTTATTCTTACCAGATAGCACGCGGCACGCCTGGACGTGGAATGGCGATAGCAACAACCAATAAAAACGTTGAAAAAACACTACAGATGATAGACTATATGTATGGCGAAGAAGGGTCTATTCTGTTTAATTGGGGTATTTTGGACGATACCTATGAAAAAACGGCGGAGGGCTTCCATTATACGGAGAAAATTACGAACAGCCCTGACGGCAAATCGCCTATCGAAGCAATTACCCCCTATGCGCCCACACAATGGCCCCTGGTTATGATGCGTGCGGACGCCTATATGGAATTAAACGGCGCATTTCCGGAGCAAACAGCCGCTATGGAGCTGTGGAACCAGGCGGATACTTCCAGAATCATGCCTTCCCTGACGATTTCACCGGAGGAGCAGAGCGAAATCACAAAGGTTATGGACGATATTTATATCTACCGCAGAGAGTGGATTAATAAATTTGTCATGGGTGTCGAACCTATTTCAAAGTGGGATGAGGTGGCACAGCAGGTTCGCCGCATGGGGATAGACAAAGCGATTGCCGTTTACCAGACCGCTTATGACAGGTACATCAATCAGTAATCAACCGCATTCATATAGACAGACAGTAGGACATATGCCGTGCGGAAAGGATCCACACGGCATATGTGGACATTATGGAGCTTAAAATGAAAAAGCTGGAAATCAAATAGGGCTGGGAGAGGATTATAGTGATAAATTTCAGTACTGCCTGCGAAAGATATGACGTATCAAAGTGGGGATTGTGGAGAGACGACAAACAAATTACAGATGTGTCACAGCTTTCCGCGGGCGACTGTGTGAAATTAAATGTTGCTTTTACGAACTTAATGATTGACAAAGAGTGTGTTCTTATGATACGCTCATATGAAGGGAAAAATCAGACGGGCCTGTTTGCACAGGAGGTTACGATATACCCCGATGTTTTGCCGTTTGATTTAACAAGTGATTCATTTGTCATCCCGGAGGGGAAGACAGACAGAATAGAGCTTGCTCTGTGCAAAGATTTTGAAACCGTGACAGCGGAAGAGGAAGACCGTTTTTTAATCGGTAAAAACATTCATGGTGTTTCTCCCGCGGAATTACATACCCGAACGGACGATTTTGAGAAGGTTGAAGAAACGGTTTCCGAAAAGCCCAGCCCGTATTTGGGAGATTATGAACCGTGCAAGAGGCTTTTTCATGGCACGGTCTGCTTTGCGCAGGACAGCGATGCCCTTTGGATAAAGGACGCCAAGTACCGCGCACAGGCAAACGCCGTTAGAAAAGACAAAAAGCTGTGGATTCCTGTTCAGACCGCAAACAGTCTGTTTGAAAGAGCGTTTCATGATAAGGACGGGTATGTGGAACTGTCGGTGCTCGCGGAAACTCTCGGCGCCTATTGTTATACAAACCGCTTCGGCCTTGGCGTGATTTCCGATTTGCCGTATGATTATTCGGAAACAAAGTACCAAAAGCAGGGACAGTTCATGATGCGTCTTTTGGAGTTTGACAGGCCGAAAGCGACGGATTTTAAGAAATTATTCAGGCATGGAACACGCCCGCGCGGTCTCGGATTCCGCGAGGAAGTGGAACGGGCCTTGAATCTCGCAGCGACAGATGAAAAGGCAAAGTGGATATCGGATAAGCTGATTCAGCGAGCGGATGTTTTTATGGGTAAACCGGTGCAATATAAGCTTGACCGGGACCGGACGCAGTCCTGCTTTGTAACGGCAATTGTGGATTACGATGAAATTATGGCGCTTTACTGGGCCTACCGGGTAACCGGACAGCGCAAATATTTAGACCGCCTGAAAGAGCATATTCTGGCGATGGCGAATCTGGAAAACTGGTGCGGGGACCACTTTTATCTGATGACCTCCCGCGCACTGGTAAGCCTTGGCATGGCATACGATTTCCTCTATGACGAATTTACTCCAGAGGAACGGGAATGTATGGCAAGGGCGATGGTTGAAAAAGGATTTGTGCCGGCGCTGGAACTGTATTACGGCCATGGGGACGAGGCCTTGTGGCCCTGGTGCATCCGCCGTACGAACTGGAATTTTATTTCCAACAGCGGGATAATTTTCGCAGCGTGCGTGCTCTTTGGAGAATATGAAACCGAGCTCTGCGCAGATGTTCTGGAAAAGGCAGTTCAAAGCATGGAATATGCCTGTATCTACCTCGCACCGGATGGAGAGCTTTTTGAGGGGCTCGGCTATGCCGCTTATTCGTGGAACTATATGGTGTTTGCTTTTCAGGCGCTCATCAATAATTTCGGAACGGCGTTTCAGCTGGATACGGCGGCAGGCTCTCAGAACAGCTATAAGATTCCCTTTACCGTCATGACGAATGTGGGGACCTTCTCGCAGGGCGATGTCGTAACCAGCTTAAGGCTGAACACGACCTATACATTGTGGTCCGCGAGAAGATTTCATGATCACAATATCCAATGTATGCGCCACATGCAGATGGCAAGTCCAGGGGGAACCGACCCGGCATTTACGGATTTACTCTGGTTTGACGACGATGCCTATCCGGTGGCCCATTTTAATTTGGATTATCTTTATGAAAGTACACAGTCCGCGATTTCAAGAAGCGGCTGGGAAACTGATTCGGCGGTGTTGTCCATCCACGCGGGAGATAATACTTTGGAACATAGCCATGCGGATTTGGGCAATTTTGAATTTGAGCTTATGGGCTACCGCTTTGCACAGGAAATGGGCATTGATGAGCTGATTTACTGCGCGCCGGGAAGCCAATATCAGCTGAGGGGACACGACGACTATTATGTTGCGAGGGCAGAGGGGCATAATGTATATGTTATCAATCCAGATCGAAGCCTGGGCCAGCAATCTATCGGAAAAGCTGTAATCAATGTTTTGAAACAGGAAACGGACAATGTCCAGTATATGATAGACATGGAGTCGGCCTATCGCGGCCAGGTAAAGGACGCAAAGCGGTACTACGAGCTGAAGGAAAACCGAAGGGTTTTTGTAGTACAGGATGAAATCATTCCTTTGAACGACGGTGATAAAGTGTATTGGTTCTGGCATACCTTTGCAGACATTGGATTATCCGATCCGAGAGCGGTTGAAATGGAGGATAACACCGTTATCCTGACGGCGGACGGCGGCAGAAGGCTGCATATTCAAATTGACGCCAATATTCCCTTTGTTTTGCGTAAGGGAATGTCGCTGCCGCTGGAAACCTCGCCCGCGCCGTTTGATCAGCTGCAGGGCGGTATGATTTCGAACTTGTTAACCGTTTACTTTGAAACGGGCAGTGGGCCAATTTTGCTGCGGGCCACCGCGTGGGAAGAAGGCAAGGACTATGTGCCCGGGGAACTGAAGCCTTTTGGGGCTTAACGGAATTTTGAAAAAACAGGTCACACACAGGATAGATTAGCGAGGAAACGGGGGGGGCAGGCGCACGTGAAGCATTTTATATTCAAAAACCGAATCGTCAACAATTATGTTTTGGTATTGCTGCTTATTTTAATGGTGCCATTCATCGTAAGCGTCTGTCTTTTGCAATATGCTGTTCACTTCGCGGTTTCCCAAAGCGAGGAGAGCCGATATCTGCAGCTTGAGCAAACGCAGCAATTAGTTGACAGAAATTTGCTCTTTCTTCGCAGAACAGCAATGAGAATTGCGCAGAACAGAACGCTTTTAGAGCTTGAGAGCTATAACCCAAAATCGTCGCAGGATGTATACAGTACGACAATTCTTGCCAGCGATTTGGCAAAGGAGGTCGGGTCGCACGATTTTTGCGAAGGCTTCTATATTTACGCGCGTTCCGCCGACCTTATCTTTTACAACGGGTACCGGTACTCCACGCAGGATTTTTTTAAAACATACATTAAGGAAGGGCAGTATGAAACATGGAAACGGAAGCTTGGAAATGATTATTTTGATTATTGCCATGCAGGGGTGGGTGCGCTGAACAATTTGTCGGAAAACGGGACTGTGGAATACAGGCAGTCCTATCCAATCGGAGGGACGAGCAAAGGCACCATTGTTTTTATTTTGGATAAAAGTATTTTCGTTCAGGGAAATATGGAAAAGCAATACCAGGCCAACGCGGTACAGGCTTATATTTTCAATAACAATAACGAGATTATTTACCGGACACATGAGGAGCTGGAAAGTGTCTTAAGCGAATACCTAAAGCTTCCTGACGGATACTCCTATGCAAACAACGACGGGAAAAAACTAATTTGCAGGAAAACCTCCGACACAG
>CABSKZ010000267.1 GCA_902478395.1 uncultured Eubacteriales bacterium
ATTTCAAACAAGCCTCCGAAACCTCCGATATTCGAAAGAACACCCTCTGTAAAGGTTTTTTTCACGTGCTCCTTCATCAGTCTAACGGATTCATAACCCGCTTCCACATCTACGCCAGCCGCTTTATACGCTTCACTCATGTTCACTACACTCCGTTCCGCCGCCTCCCGGCAGCAAATCATTTTACTATTTTTTAATTAACATTTATCCTCAAATTCCAGTTTATTCGTTTCTTCAGGAACCTCCATCGGATACTTGCCCGAGAAACAGGCGTCACAATAATCGCAATCAATATTTTTCGCGATATCGCGAATCGCATCCAGACTCAAGTAACCGAGACTGTCCGCTCCAATTATTTCGCGGATTTGTTCAACCTCATATTTAACCGCCATTAATCCTTCGCGCGACGGGATATCTGTCCCGAAGTAACAAGGCCACCGGAATGGAGGCGAGCTGACACGCATATGGACCTCTTTTGCGCCCGCATTCTTTAAATCACGAATGATATTTGCACAAGTCGTTCCGCGAACGATAGAGTCATCAACCATAACGACCTTCTTGCCGCGAACACTGTTTTTCACAACATTCAATTTAATATTAACCGCAATCTCACGTTCCTTTTGGGTCGGCTGAATAAAAGTTCGACCGATGTAACGGTTTTTTACAAAGCCTTCTCCATATGGAATGCCCGATTCTTCAGCATATCCAATCGCGGCGCACAAGCCGGAATCTGGCACGCCGAATACCATGTCCGCATCTACCGGAAAATCCTTTGCCAGGCGGCGGCCCATTAGCTTACGCATTTCATAGACGCTGGCTCCCTCCACCTCACTGTCCGGACGGGCAAAATAGATGTATTCAAAGATACAGATATTGGCTTTTTTCTGGGCGGTTTCATCCTTTAGGGATTGGATACCGTTTCCGTCAATATAGACCACCTCGCCTGGTTCAACATCCCGGACAAATTCCGCACCGATATTTTCCAGCGCGCAGGTCTCAGAGGTCAGAATATATGAATTTTTCAGCTTACCAATACTGAGCGGACGAAGACCGTATGGATCGCGTGCACCAATCAGTTTTCTTGGGCTCATCATAACGATGGAATACGCGCCTTTAATAGATTTCATCGCACGCAGCATCGCTTCTTCAATCGAATGTGATTTAATGCGCTCCTGCGCAATTTTGTACATGATAACTTCGCTGTCGATAGAGGTGTGGAAAATTGCACCGGAAAGCTCCAGTTCGTTGCGAAGCTCCGAACTGTTCACCAAATTACCATTGTGCGCAAGCGCAAGCGTTCCTTTCACATACTTATTGACCAGCGGCTGTGCGTTTTCCCGGAAATTGCCCCCTTTGGTGGAATACCGGACATGACCGACCGAAATAGTTCCCTTCAGGCTATTCAAGATTAAATCATTGAACACCTCTGGCACCAGTCCCAAATCCTTGTGCGACAGAAAAACCCCGTCATTGTTGACTGCCATTCCCGCGCTTTCCTGCCCTCTGTGCTGCAGGGCGTACAGTCCGTAATATGTAAGCCGCGCAACATCAAAGCCGTCGTTGTCATAGAAACCAAATACGCCGCATTCCTCGTTCACCTTGTCCATACGGATATCGAAATCCAAAAAAATCACTCCCAAAATATGATTATCCGTTTTGTAAAACGAACCAAATACCAAAAGCGGTTGACAACCGCCAACCGCTTATTTTCAGGTACAACTTATCTCTGAACCCGTCCGGAGCCGTCTCCGCCCATCAGGTTCTTCACTTCGCTGACATTAACCAAATTGAAGTCGCCCTCAATGGTATGCTTCAGGCAGGAAGCCGCAACTGCGAATTCTATCGTATCCTGCATGCTGTAGTTCTCCAAAAGTGCGTAGATTAAACCGCCGCCGAAGGAATCTCCCCCGCCAACCCGGTCGACAATATTAATGTTATACTTTTTAGATTTATAGAAGCCTTTGCCATCGTACAACAGCGCGGACCAGTTGTTGACAGAAGCGGAAATACTTTCGCGCAGGGTGATTGCGACCTTGCTGAAATTGAATTTCTCAACCAGCTTTTTGCAAACTTCCTGATACCCCTCGTCATTCAATTTACCTGTTGTAATATCGGTCTGCGACGCTTTGATGCCGAATACTTTTTCCGCATCTTCTTCATTTGCGATAGCCACATCAACATATTCCATCAGTGCGGACATCACTTCGTTTGCCTTTTCACTTGTCCACAGCTTTTTACGGAAGTTCAGGTCACAGCTGACCTGTACATTATGTTTTTTTGCCGCTTTGCAGGCTTCCATGCAGAGCTTTGCCGCATCATCAGAAACTGCAGGGGTAATTCCGGTAAAGTGGAACCAATCAGCGCCTTCAAAAATAGCATCCCAGTCAAAATCCTCCGGCTGCGCCGTCGAAATCGAGGAATGTGCACGGTCATATACAACGTTGGACGCTCTCTGTGAAGCGCCTTTCTCTACAAAATAGATTCCCAAACGTTCGCCGCCACGGGCAATATAATCAGTGTGAACCCCATATTTGCGCAGTTCAGAAGCACATGCATCGCCAATCGGGTTTTTTGGCAGCTTCGTCACAAAATATGCTTCTTGCCCATAGTTTGCAAGGGATACTGCAACATTTGCCTCACCGCCGCCATATACTGCGTCAAAGCTTTTTGCCTGAATATATCTCTGATAGTCCGGTGTCTGCAACCGAAGCATAATTTCTCCAAATGTAACAACCTTAGCCATTTACAAACCTCCATAAATCCTCAGTATTTATTTTTATCACAGAAAAATGTCAGCCATAAAAATTCTAATCGGCCACTCTATTACAGGCCTCTTGCTTCACGAATCCGTTTTACAAATTCTTTACCTGTCGCGGTAATAGAAGCATAGTCTCCGGTTTTTGCACCAGCAGTCAACGCGCCGCCGGCTCCAACTGCAACCGCTCCCGCTTTAATCCATTCCCCAACATTGTCGACACTTACGCCGCCTGTCGGCATCATCTTCGCATAAGGAATCGGTCCCTTGATAGCCTTAATGATTTTCGGCCCAAACGCTTCACCCGGGAAAATTTTTACAATATCTGCACCGGCTTCCATCGCTTCAACAACCTCTTTAATCGTCATAGCACCCGGCATACATGGTACACGGTAGCGGTTGCACAGTTTAACCGTATCCAGATTAAAGTATGGGCTGACGATATATTCTGCGCCGGACAAAATTGCCGTTCTAGCAGTTTCCGGATCCATAACAGTACCTGCGCCAAGGATAATCTGATCGCTCGTATACTTGGAGGCCAGCGTTTCTATAACCCGGTGCGCACCCGGAACCGTAAACGTCAGTTCTATTGCAGCTACACCGCCTTCGATACACGCATCCGTAATGCGCATAGCCTTTTCCGCGTTCTCCGCGCGGACAACTGCGACGATACCGGCGTCACAGATTTTGGTAATCACTTTTTCCTTATCCATCAGATGATGTTCCCTCCTGTGTTTTATAATATGAATACCTGTATCTTTTCATTATCCTTAAATATTCTATCACAAGAACGGAATTAGGTCAAGAAATTATATGACTAATTTTAGCGAAAAAACGGCATCATTTTTTGTGGAATAATCATGGCGTTTGTGGCATCAGTTCCGAAACGTACACCAATTCGACATCGTTTGCTTTAAAATCATCCATCATTTCCCGGATAGCCTCCACCGTTATATTACCGCCTTCGATGCCGACATGTCCGATTGCAATGCACTGCCCTTTGTCCTTTGCGATTTTCATCGCCTTGGCCAGCCGTTTTTTTACATATGCCTTCGTTTTTTGCTCATGCTCCAGAAACACGCGGTTCGAGTAAAATGGAATGCCAATTTCCATAGCAGTTTCGTCGCAGATGGATTTTGAACTGGTCATGGAATCCACAAAATACATATTCCTCTCTTTTAATTTTTCAAAAACTGGACGCATGGTTTCCTTTTTTGTGGAACAGAGCGTCCCCATGTGGATATTGGCCCCGACAGCCTGCGGAATATCTTCCAGGATTTTGTCCATCAACTCTTTTACCTGAGTTGGCGTCTGGTCAATTGTAATTGGGTTTATACCAATATGATTCGGATTGTCGTGTGTTGTCGCCTGCATCGGCAGATGGATGATGACTTCCTTTTTGTTGTTCACCGCCTCTTGTGCATCCTCTGTGGAATGTTCTAGAAACGGCATGACGGCCACAGTTAGTTTACAATCTAGCTCCAGCATATTCTTTACGCCCTTGCGCTGTCTGCCGAAGTCGTCAATGATGATAGCCAGCTTCGCCGGATTGCCTGTTGCGTCTACACTTTCCGTCTGATTATAAGCCAACGCACTGATAGAAAGCGCAATGACGGCAACGATGCAAACAAACACTACAAGTTGTGCTGTGCTCATGGTAAAACAAAAAAAACGGCCTTTTTTTACTCTGCGCATATTAAAAACACCCCTTTTTACATGTATACGAAAGGGGTGTTTATCCTATTCATTTTACTCCAGAT
>CABSKZ010000268.1 GCA_902478395.1 uncultured Eubacteriales bacterium
ACGAGATCTAGTACGGTCTCGTGGGCTCGGAGATGTGTATAAGAGACAGTTATAATGCAGATAAAATTACCGGAGGAAGTGGTCTTTATCCTCCATACTTTAGGGAAAAACGGCTTTGAAGCATTTGTTGTCGGAGGCTGTGTGCGCGACAGCCTGTCCGGCAAGGAGCCCCATGACTGGGATATTACGACCAGCGCGCTTCCCGAGGAGGTCAAGCGCTGCTTTGAAAGGACCATAGATACCGGAATCCGGCACGGCACTGTGACAGTACGGGTGAACCACCAGTCCTTCGAGGTCACTACCTACCGGGTAGATGGGGAGTATGAAAATAACCGGAAGCCAAAACAGGTTTCCTTCACAGATGATATTACACTGGATTTATCCCGCCGTGATTTTACTGTAAATGCAATGGCCTACCACCCTGTCTGCGGCCTGGTCGATCCCTTCGGCGGGGAGGAGGATATCCGGAGAAAAATCATCCGCTGTGTCGGCGACCCCCAACAGCGTTTTGAGGAGGATGCGCTTCGGATGCTGCGGGCGGTCCGTTTTTCCGCGCAAACAGGCTTTTCGATAGAGGAAAACACGCTGCACGCCATTCACAGAAAGCACACATTAATTGCGAACATCAGTATCGAGCGAATCCGGGAAGAATTGAATAAAATTCTCCTGTCGGATGATGTCATGAAATTAAAGATACTGTATGACACCGGTATACTGCGTGATATTCTGCCGGAGCTGTGCGACTGCTTTGAAACGGAGCAGCATATTAAATATCACATATATGATGTTGGCACACATTCCCTCCACGTCACGCAGAACGTACCCAAAAAGCTTTACCTGCGCTGGGCCGCTCTCCTGCACGACTTAGGCAAGCCAGCAAAAAAGACGACCGATGAAGACAGTGTAGACCACTTTAAAGGGCATGGTGAAGTCAGCGTGCAGCTTGCGGCGGACATCTGCCGGCGTTTTAAAATGGATAACAGATCGACCGACAAAATTTTGCGTCTCATCAAATACCACGACAGGGAGATTATCAACCGCAAAAAAACGGTGAAACGTGCGGTTTTAGACGTCGGTGAGGATATTTATCTAGACCTTCTGGATTTAAAGCGCGGCGATGCAAAAGGCCAAAACCTCGTTTGGTCCGCTCCGCGACTAGGGCATTATGACGAGTTAGAACGAATATACTATGAGTGTAAAGCTGAGCAGGAAGCCTTTTCCCTGCGGGACCTCGCGGTTTCTGGGAACGATATCAAAAACATGGGGTTCCAGGGAAAAGAGATCGGACTCATCCTTAGCCATCTGCTTTTGTATATATTAGACAATCCAGAGGATAACCGGTTGGACACTATTCACGAAATTATCGAAAAAAATAAAAAAGAATGGTTAGAAATGCCCTAACGTTGGTATATAGTACTGAAGGCTTATTTTCAGCGAAAAACCTGTTTGTTCCGCAGTACGGTTCACAGCACAGCAGCGGCTTTATCATGCAACTTTAACTCACGCTAAGAAATTATAATTTCAATATGGAGGGAAGTTCTATGAAAGATTATCCGGTGTCTAAGTTGAGAAATGTTGTACTTTTGGGTCACGGGCGGGCCGGCAAGACCTCTCTGGCCGAGGCCATGTTATTTTGCGGCGGCGCAACGGAACGCATCGGCAATATCGCTTCCGGCAACACCGTCAGCGATTACGATGCAGAAGAAATTAAGCGTCTTTGTTCGATTTCCACTTCCATACTCCCGATTGAATGGGACGGCGATAAAATCAATTTGATAGACACGCCGGGATATTTCGATTTCGTAGCGGAGCAGGCTGAGGGGGTCAGTGCGGCGGACGGCGCGGTTTTAGTTGTCAGCGGAAAATCAGGTGTCAGTGTCGGCGCAGAGAAGGCCTGGACCCTGTGCAACAAGCAGAACATGCCGCTGATTATATTTATTAATAAGCTGGACGATGAAAAGGCGGATTACCAGAAAGTGCTTGAACAGCTAAAAGACCGGTTCGGCAAATGTATCGCACCGTTTCTGGTTCCTATCAAGGAAAATGATAAAATTAATGGCTTCGTCAATGTAGTCGATATGAACGCACGGCGGTTTGACGGGGAAAAAATTGCGGAAATCCCCGTTCCGGATGGCATGGAGGACGAAATTTCTCCCATCCGCGATATGATTTTGGAGGCTGTCGCCGAAACGGACGAAGCCTTGATGGAAAAATATTTTAACGGAGAAGAGTTTACGAAAGAGGAAATTCACCACGCGCTGCGCCGCGGCACCGAGGAGCGGCTCATCGTCCCCGTGCTGTGCGGAAGCGCGGTAAAAAACCAGGGCGTCCGCCTGCTTCTGGACGCAGTGAACGCATACCTCCCATCCCCGGACGAAGTAGAGGAACTCCTCGCAACGGACGCAGACGAGGAACTTGCTGAATTGTCCGCAGACCCGGCTAAACCGCTGGCAGCGCAGGTATTTAAAACGATTGCTGACCCCTTCATCGGAAAACTATCTTTCATCCGTGTCTACCAAGGGACGTTGAAAAAAGAAGGAACTGTTTATAATTCCAGCAAAGGAGCCGATGAAAAAATCAGCAGGATTTTCATGCTGCGGGGCAAAAAACAGATGGATACCGATAAGCTGATTGCCGGTGACATCGGAGCAGTTCCGAAGCTGACGGTTACCGCCACAGGCGACACGCTGTGCGACAAGGGAAACATCGTCACCTTTGAGACGATAGCCTTCCCTCACCCGGCTATGGCCATGGCAATCATGCCGAAGGCAAAGGGCGACGAAGAAAAGATCAGCAGCGGCCTTCACAGGTTGATGGAAGAGGACCCAACGCTCGCATTGGAGTTGAATACGGAAACACACCAGCAGATCATCCGGGGAATCGGTGAGCAGCACATTGAGGTTGCGGTCAGCAAGCTGAAAACCAAGTACGGCGTCAGCGTCGATTTAGACGTTCCAAAGGTTCCGTACCGCGAAACTATCCGCAAGAGCGTCAAAGTGGAAGGAAAACACAAAAAACAATCGGGCGGGCACGGGCAATACGGACATGTCTGGATAGAATTTGAGCCAACAGATTCTGATGAACTGGTGTTTGAAGAAAAGGTGTTCGGCGGCGCGGTCCCAAAAAATTATTTTCCGGCCGTGGAAAAGGGCCTGAAGGAGAGCATGGAGCACGGTGTGTTGGCCGGTTATCCGGTGGTTGGATTAAAAGCAACCCTTTACGATGGTTCTTACCACAGTGTCGATTCCTCTGAAATGGCGTTTAAAATGGCTGCCAATCTCGCGTATAAAGCTGGGCTTCCACAGGCAAGCCCCGTTCTTCTAGAACCGATTGGCACGCTGGTCGTGAACGTTCCCAGCGATTTCATGGGGGACATCATGGGGGACGTAAACAAGCGGCGAGGGCGTGTTTTGGGCAGCGACCCGCAGGATGACGGCAGCGTCACCATTATGGCGGATGTCCCGATGGCGGAGATGGCGAAATTTGCAACTGACCTTCGCTCCATGACGCAAGGCCGCGGCAGCTTTTCATTTGATTTCAAAGCGTATGAACAGGCACCGGAACCTGTCGCGAAAAAAATAATCGAAGAAAGCAAAACAGACTCCTGACTTTAAAAAAAAGGACGCGCCCTGAGGGCGCGCCCTTTTTTATATTGTACCTCACAACAAAACCGGCATTATATTACATACCCAAGCTGCTCCAAATCATAGAGTTCACTGGCAGCAGCAAGGACAACGCCTGTTCCGTGGTCGTCATTTTTGATTGTTGGAATGTCAAAATAATATTCCGCTTCCATTGCGCAGCCAGAGCCCATGCAAACGCCATATACATTTCCTTCCCGGTCGACGCTGCTGTTCATCAGACCATTCCATGCACTGCGGATAGCCGGAAGATAGCTGTCATCCAGCCAGCCATTTTTCACTCCGCGTGCGAATGCCAGCAGGAACATGGCTGTACAGGAGGTCTCCGGATAAGATGCCTCCTCCTCACGGTTCAGTACCTGCCGCCATAGTCCGCCCGGGCTTTGTAAACGCTTCAGCGCGTCCGCCATCTTTTGGAACAGTTCTAAAATCCAGCTTGTATCCACCTTGTCTTCCGCATGGAGAAGGATTTCCGTTAAGGTCCACATCACCCAGCCATCCCCACGGCCCCACGGCACTTTATTGGCAAGACCCGTCGGCGGAAAATAAATATGTGAAAACAAATTCTCGTCCTCAATATATAGCCGTTCCGCAAACCCTTTTACTTGCTGGATGGCCTTTTCATACCATTCCGATTTGCCGGTCAGCTTCCCCATCCGCACCAAAAACGGGCAGCTCATATATAAATCGTCCGCCCACATGGTTTCCACACGGTAATAGGTCCCATCCTCCATGCGCGGCACAGCGTTATCCGCCTGGCGGGAAAGCAGTTCTATCAGCGGCAGAATGTTTTCATCATTGGAATCCAGATAGGCATCAACGAAATTCATGCCCATCGTTCCGATGTTGTCCAGCACATCGATTT
>CABSKZ010000269.1 GCA_902478395.1 uncultured Eubacteriales bacterium
TTGGCGTCAATGGCGTCGGTAAGACAACCTCTATTGGAAAAATGGCGAACCGCTACCGGCAGGAAGGGAAAAAAGTTCTTCTGGCGGCGGCGGATACCTTCCGTGCAGCAGCAATTGACCAACTCCAGATTTGGGCGGACAGAGCAGATGTTGACATCGTTAAGCATCAGGAGGGGTCGGACCCGTCGGCGGTCGTATTTGACGCGATTGCCGCTGCAAAGTCCAGAAATGCAGATATTGTGATTTGCGATACGGCGGGACGACTGCACAACAAAAAGAATTTAATGGAAGAATTAAAGAAAACGGCCCGTGTCA
Source organism: uncultured Eubacteriales bacterium (assembly GCA_902478395.1). Taxonomy (GTDB): domain Bacteria; phylum Bacillota; class Clostridia; order UBA1381; family UBA9506; genus CABSKZ01. The sequence goes on from CABSKZ010000269.1 coordinate 316, forward strand.
TCGAGCGGGAAACTGGAAAACAAGCCAATGAAGTGCTGCTGGTGTTGGATGCTTCCACCGGGCAAAATGCTTTGGTGCAGGCGAAGGAATTCGCACAGGTGGCAGGGATTACGGGTGTTATCCTAACGAAGCTGGACGGAACGGCAAAGGGAGGCGTCGTCATCGCACTTTCACGCGAACAAAATATCGGCGTGAAATTCATCGGTGTTGGGGAAGGCATTGACGATTTGCAGGAGTTTAATCCGCAGGAATTTGCGGAGGCGCTGTTCCCAGAAGAACAATAGGTTCAATTTGGAACTGCTGACATAGGAGGACAGTTATGAGCGATATCTTTGGGTTTCATTTTAGTGATTTTGGAAAAAAGGGTGACAGTGATGAAGAAGGTTTCTCTTCCTATAAGAGCAGCCAGTTTCAGCCGCCGAAGCATCTGAAAAAGTGGATTGTCGGCATCCTGATAGCCATTCTGGCTATCGCAGTCGTCATGACCTCTTACAGCTTTTTAATGGAGTATTGGCAGATTAAAGAAATCGGCCCGAATTTTGTGAGTATTTTTTGGACCAATCTGGTTGCCAAAGCGTTGACACAGGCAATTGGCTTCGTGATTCTGTTTGTGATTTTGCTGGTCAATATTTTTCTGTTGAAGAAATTTGCAATCACGAAATATTTTGATTTTTCTTTTTTGCGAAAAAAATGGCCTTATGTTGTGTTATGCTTAGCGCTTGCTCTGATGGCAAGTAATGTGCTGGGCAATGACTTGTACATGAAACTGCTGCTTGCAGTTAACGGCGGTGAGTTCGGTGTAACCGACCCGTTATTTGGGCAGGATATTGGGTACTATATTTTCTCGAGACCGTTTTTGGTCAATGTGATATCGAGCCTGAAGAGTACCATCATGATGCAGATTATCATCATCGGCGTGGCGTATTTTGTTATTTTCTTCACACATGGATACAAGAGCCTGAAGGAGATTGTTACCACGCAGCGCAGCGCATTTATTCATACGGTGATTAATGTCGTTGTTTATTTTGTGCTGTCCATCCTGTCATACAAATTCTTGGCAGAAGGGCTGATGTATTCTTCCTTCGGCCGGGAAAACGATATTTTTGGGGCAGGATATATTGAAGCGAATATCTGGATGAATTACTATAAAATCGCGCCGTTCGTGATTATTGCGGTCATTTTGTTGGTGCTGGTTTTTCTGTACAGGCGTAAATATATTGCGACGATTATCAGCATTGCAGTCATTCCTGTTGCGTGGATCATTGTCACGGTAGCCGCGGGGATTACACAGTCGCTGGTCGTCAGCCCGAACGAACGGAATTTGCAAAGTAAATATATTGGTTACAACATGGAAGCTACGCAGCAGGCCTATAATCTTCATGCGGTAGAAGAGAAGGAGTTTGTTATCAACAACAATCTGTCTCCGCAGGACATACAAACCCATCACAACCAAATTGAAAATATCCGCATTACAGATTTCAAGGCAACGCAGACTGCTTACAATCAATTACAGTATTTGAGACGGTACTACAGGTTTAACGATGTCGATATTGTGCCGTATAAACTCAACGGACGGCTTTCGGCAGTGTTTGTCGCGCCGCGTGAGATGGACAAGAGCAATATGGAAGAGTCCGCGCAGTCCTATGCAAATCAGGTATTCCGTTACACGCACGGATTCGGCGCAGTAGCAAGCCCGATTAACAGGGTTACGGCAGAAGGACAGCCTGAGTTCTATATTAAGGATATCCCGCCGAAATCATCGGAAGGGATGCCGGAAATTACCCAGCCACGTATTTATTACGGGGAGCTGACGAACGACTATGTCATTGTCGGGCCAAATAACAAAGAACTGGATTATTCTGAAGGGGTAGAGGACAAGGAGTTCAGCTTCGACGGAAATACAGGCATTCAGCTGAATTTCATCAAAAAGCTGATGTTTTCTATATACTACGGCGATTACAGAATGTTTTTTTCGGGGAATATCGATTCGCAGAGCAAAATTCTTCTGAACCGGAATATTCAGACCCGGGTGAAGAAAGTTGCGCCTTTCTTCCAGTATGAACAGGATCCTTACATGGTAATTGATGACAACGGCGAACTGAAATGGGTTATTGACGGCTACACGACCTCGGGATATTATCCCTATGCCCAGCCGTATTCTGGAATCAATTATATCCGTAATTCCGTAAAGGCGATTGTAGATGCCTATACAGGTGATATCAAATTTTATATAATTGACGAATCCGATCCGATTGCGGCGGCATACAGAAAAATTTATCCGCAGTTGTTCACTGATGAACCGATAGACGTCGCGCTCAAAGACCATATCCGCGTACCAGAGTATCTGTTCAAAGTACAGACGCAAATGTACCAGCGGTATCATTTGAGTGACCCGGGGCAGTTTTATGATAAGGCCGATGTTTGGCGGGTTGCGACGGAAAAATATGAAAACAACGAAGTTGCGGTAGAGCCGTATTTCAATATCATGCAGGTGGATGAAGCGGACGGTGAAGAGCTTGTTCTCGTGATGCCGTATGTCCTTGGCGATAAATATAATATGGTCGGTATGCTCATGATGCGCAATTGTGAGGATCATTACGGAGAACTGGTGTTATACCGCTATCCTAAGAGTATCACGGTTTATGGTCCGATGCAGATTGAAAATAAAATTGACAACGACCCTGAGATATCACGGGAAATGACGCTCTGGGGACAAGGCGGCTCGACAGTCATTCGGGGAAACTTACTGGTTGTGCCGTTTAAAGATGCGCTCCTCTATGTCGAACCGGTTTATATCACCTCGAAAAACAATGCCTCGCTGCCGGAAGTGAAGCGCATTGTCGTTGCCTACAAAGATTCCATCGCAATGGAAACATCGATTGACAAGGCGCTGGAAAAAGTGCTTTCAGAAGCATCGGGAACAACAGCTCCGCAGGAGGGGACACAGCCTGCCGAACCTTCCGGCGGTTCTTCGGGTACAACGGCGGTCACACCGGAGGAACTTACAGACGCCAAGACTGCTATCCAAAATGTTCTGGATGCCTATGAAAGCTTTAAATCCTCGTCGCAAAGCAACGACTGGAAAGCCATGGGTGAGAGCCTGGATGATTTGGATAAAAAGATGAAAGAACTGGAAAAGAACAAATAGGCAGCATATGATGGTGTGTGAAGCCAAATACTTCGTGAGAAGGAAGCATACTTTCTGCAATCATATACTGCAATTTCGAAATAGCTTCTACTGCCAAAAGTTTTTAAAAATAAAAATGTCCGTCTTGTTATCATTCAAGACGGACATTTTTATTTTATATGTTTTTTATAAATCAAGTCATTAAATCCGTATCTTCCCTAGTGGTTTTCCATGTTCTCGATCTATTCTTTTGAAACCGGCTTTGCATCTGTTAGAAATTCTTTTAACGAGGTCGCAAGTCCAGCAAGTCCCTGTAATTCAGAGGGGATAATAATTTTGGTAGCTTTGCCGTCTGCCGCTTTTTCAAATGATTCCAGGCTTTTCAGTGCAATAACTTCTTTGGAAGGCATTGCCTCGTTTACCATCTTGATGCCCTGTGCAACGGCGGATTGTACATTGATAATCGCCTGCGCCTCTCCTTCTGCCTCTTTGATCTGTGCTTCACGGTGTGCGGTAGCGCGCAGAATCGCTGCTTCCTTTTCACCCTCTGCAACCAGAATTGCAGATTTCTTTTCACCTTCTGCCCGCAGAATGGATTCCCTGCGTTCGCGTTCCGCCTTCATCTGACGTTCCATCGCATCCTGGATTTCACGCGGCGGGAGTATGTTTTTCAATTCAACACGGTTTACCTTAATTCCCCATGGATCCGTAGCCTCGTCGAGTATCATCCGCATTTTGGAATTGACGGTGTCACGCGAGGTTAGCGTCTGGTCAAGTTCCAAATCTCCAATAATATTTCTCAGTGTTGTCGCTGTTAAATTCTCTATTGCAGAAATCGGATGATCAACGCCGTAGGTAAACAACTTCGGATCTGTAATCTGGAAAAATACAACCGTGTCAATTTGCATGGTTACGTTATCCTTGGTGATAACCGGTTGCGGCGCGAAATCGACCACTTGCTCTTTCAGAGAAACAACTTTAGCTACCTTTTCGATAAAAGGAACTTTAAAATGCAATCCGACGTCCCACGTCATATAATAAGCACCGAGCCGTTC
>CABSKZ010000270.1 GCA_902478395.1 uncultured Eubacteriales bacterium
GATTGGTGCAGGAAACCCAAAAATCAAATCGTACAGGCTGATAAGCAATGTGTTTTTCAAAACGCGCACAAAGTAATAGTCGTGTATAAAATTGCGAAAGTGCTCTAATCCTACCCATGGGCTGGCCATAATTCCTAAATTGATGTCGTAATCTTTAAACGCAATGATTGCACCATACATAGGCATATAATGAAATATAATGTAATATGCGACAAAGGGAACACATAGAAGGTAGATCCATGCATCCCGTTTCACACTGTTTCTTACGATTTTAACACGGGCGGAAAATCCTGCTTTTTTGGATATTGCGAGAGTAGTCAATGTGCTTGCTCCTTTTTTACAATAAGATAATAACTTTCTAAAATATTCGGTATTTGTTAGGGGAGCTGTACCGCTCCCCTAATGACAGCTGTCAATTCTAGTCTATCTTTTTTCGTATCTCTTAATCGCTTCGCTGTATATGTCAAGCACCTTTTGCAACTGCATGCTTTCAAGTGTTTCCAAGTATTTGTCATAATTTGAAATTGGCTCAGTGCCCATCACGAATTTTGCAAACATTTCATTTTTATAGGTATTAATGGTGGAAACGAGAGTGGAAACCTCGTTTGCTTCATCTGCAGTCGGCGAGATTGGAGGGAGACCGAAAGCAACGGCTTTGTCTATATCACTCGAAAAAATTTCAACCGATTCCGTTTGCTGCGGATAGGTGTAGTACTGCGCAAAATAGTTCTCATCATTGATAAACCCAGGGCTTGGATAGGTTGCTCTGAAATATTTTCCCATGGCATCCGCTACCGGCAGTCCATCAGGATCGTGCGTAATCAGATCCGTATAGACTGGTTTTCCGTTCACCATATTGTATGTCTTTCCCTCAGTTCCGAACAGCTTGAGCATTTTCCCTTCATCGGTGTAGAGAAAATCCAGAAACTTAGCCGATGCCTCAATATTTTTGTTTTTGGTGGAAAGCGCTGCGTTTGAAACCAGGCCATAGCCATAACCCCCTTTATCTGTCTTGACCCCAGAGGTATATGGTGTTGCTGGCTCTCCCGTTTTTACAGACGGAATCGTTACGCCAACGATGTCAAACTTGTCATCCGTCGCAGCTGGAAAAAGTCTTCCCATCACACTGCCGACATAACCAAAAAACGCACCCGACTGTGAATTCAAAACCTTTGCCTCGACGATATTGCTGGTATTTGTGAAAAGTCCGTTATCAATATAGCCTGCCGTAAACCATTTGTTCATCAGCTGCAGATATTCCTTATACTCGGGCTGAGCCGGTCCATACTTTATATGATTGTCTCCGTCAACATAAAAGCTGCTGCCGATTCCAAACGCATCGGAAAACAGCATAACGCTTTCCATTCTTTCCTTATCGACCGAAAACGGCGCTTCAGCACCTTTTTCCTCTTTAAATCGTTTTAAAACATTTTCCCACTCTTCAAGACTTGTAGGCGATTCTAATCCTAGATCTTTCAGCCAGTCTCGTCTGATCATAAGCCCGCCAACGCTAATATCGCTCTTGAGCGAAACAGGGCCAAATGAATACAAATTTCCCTCATCTGTGTAAAACGCCTTACGAACAAGTTCGTTTTCCTCCAGCACCTTTTTGTAATTCGGTGCATATTTATCAACAATTTCATTTAATGGCAAGATAATCTTATCCTGAATTGCCTTTTCCGGGCCTCCACTCATAGTCATCCAGCCCGACTCAATAATATCAGGATAATCTCTGGACGAAATCATCAGATTAAACTGCTCCATCTCTTGGCCCGCAGGTGGATGAATAAAGTTAACTTTGACGCCGGTTTTCTCCTGAACCGCTTTGTAGAAATCCAGGTCCCCCAGTGTTGAAACCGATGTGCGATGCACTGTCTCCAATTTGCACCAGTAGTCAAGTGGTGTTTCAGATGGAGCTGAAGCGGATTCATTTGCTTTCTTTCCGCAAGCCGAGGTGCTGAATACAATGGAAAGTGCCAGCGCACATATTAAAACTTTTTTCATATTGTTCCCTTTCCTTTCATTATGTGAAATTAAAGCTACCTTTTACTTCCAGCCATTTACTGTAAAGTTTTTTATCGTATCTGAAACAGGCAGAAGCTCTCCTCCGTCCTCTTCCACAACAAACAGCTTCAAGCTGTCCGCGCCGCGTGGCACCATAATATCCGCAGAAAGCTCCTGCTCGTCCTGCGGTAAAATGTTCACCGCATCGCTTAAAACTACGGTTTGACACACGTTCCCATCCATGATAACAGCGAAGAACCGATATGATTTTTCCGTTCCGAACCCGTTTTCCACACTTGCTTTCAAAGTATAGTTGCCGGCAATCAGCCTTGGCGCAACGGCTCCTTTCGCATTATACATCGCCTGTGCTTTTATTTTGGCTTCACATGGCTTCAGCGTCATTTCTATGTATGGACGGTATATTCCATCCGTCGAATGAATGGCTGCTCCTTTGTTATTCGCTTCAGGAAACATGCAAATTGTTGCAAGTTCGGCTTGCGCCGCTTTTTTGTCTTTGATATATCCGGTTATATCAAACGCAATATAGCTATTTATCAGTTTATTTTCATCTCCCGCAGGAATATTCTGTGTACATAACGCGCCCCCTTCGCGATATGGATGATTGTTCCAAGTGATAGTCCTCGCGCTCCACGAGCTGTCCGGCACATCATAAAGACACATGTTAAACGGCGCTGTATATACATTTGAATAATTGCTTTGAAAATAAACATTTAGTGTCGCCTGTTCAATGTTATAGCCTTCCGGAACAGATAAGTCTGATAAATTCACCTTAAACAGAACCTCTTGATCGTACCGCGAGGCTCCTGTCATCTTCACATTCATAACGGCCATCCCGAAATAATTGATGTCAGGTGTCCCCTGATGATAAAATGCTGACTCCCTCAGATAAATGGTTTGCTTCTCTTGCTCCGCGAAAACCGGCGTTGCTACGCACGACATCAGCAGAAAACAAACGATACCAAGCAACAAAAAAGGTTTCTTCATTGTTTTCCATATCCTTTCTGCCCACAAAAACAGTTTCATTCCCACGGAACAACCCCACAACCGGGATTTCCGCCTTGTGCTTTTCAAGCGCTTATCCGTGGGCTGGTAAACGCCTGTAAAAAATTATTCTGAAAGCGTTGTGGCCTGTGCCATGATACCGTTGGTTATCGGCATACAGTCCTCATTCCAAATAAATGCCTTTATCGTGTAATCGCCCTTTGTATAGGCAGGCATGAACGAAAGGATGTAAGGAGCATCTCCGTTTGCACTTCGCAACGTAATCTCTTTTTGAATAACGCCAACCAATCTATCCGATGTATCATACTGTGCGATGAACAGCTTTGTCTCAACAGGCTTCTCTAGCGCTCCCATTGCTGGAATTCTCAAATATTTCAGACCAGACTTGGGAAGAGATGTTGCCATCTCACCCGTAAGCGTTCCATTACAAAAAGCACCTTTTTCAAAGGTCATGTCACTAGCATCGCCATAGGTAATCTTAAGACGCGGCTTCGCACCTTCCGTCTGCAACAGGCCTGAGTACAGCGAAATGGCGCCTTTGGTACGTTTTACGTCGGGATATGCTGCAAAGCTGATTAGACCTGTATCGTCTGTCGCATACTGCTCTGCCACATAAGCGGTCACATCAAAATCTATGTATTTCTCTAAGGGAGAGATACCATTCAGGCAAGGCACAACCGCCGCACACGAGAGGGAATCTTCCCACGCTGGTGCATTGTTCCATGACATTGTGCTTCCGAACCAGTTGTCATCGTCAACGTTATAAATGCGAACCTTTGTGTCTGTCAGATTATAATTTCTGTCGAAATAAATTTGAAGCGTCGCCGATGTGATTACCTTTCCCGTCGGAACAGTAATATCGCCCAGATTGAACATAAAATAGGCACGTCTGTTAGAAGCGCTATTCCCATTGTTCTGAATCTGATATACACCATATTCATCATAATCAGCAAAGCAACTGTCGTTTGTATAGCCGGCTACCGGTGCGTCCTGTCTTACCAATGCGGCGTCGATCAGCGGAATAATATCCTCTGTCTTGTCGGCGAAAGTCACTTCAAGCTTTGCCGCGTACTCAGCACCTTTTTCAATACCTGCAACTGCGGCTTGCACTTTGTATGAATCTGGATAGATAGAAAATGCTTCTAAACCTGTAAATGACTCTTTCGCCTTCAGATACTCTGAAATGTCAAAGCTGTAGTATCCCTCTACAAAATCAGCTGTCTTAGGCAGAGTTGCTTTTGCAAGCGACGTACTTCTTGTTGGACGGCCTGCTGTGTTCCAGGTAAGTGTACTTGCATCATATTCAGAACTTGTAAGCGAATAAAGCGAAAGCTGTGTGTCAGCCGTTGCACCAGCCGTGCCTGCAGAGCTTATATTGCCTGTTACATAAATTTTACAGGTGGCCGTTTCAATCATCTTGCCAGCCGGAATTGTGATTTGGCTCAAATC
>CABSKZ010000271.1 GCA_902478395.1 uncultured Eubacteriales bacterium
TACAGCGACAAATCCTGTGGCTCAACGGCATTGTCCACATCCGGCAGCACAAACAGCGGAACCGAGGCAAAGTCCTTCATGACAGCAACGGAGTCTGCCGCCGCATCCACTGACGAAAAAGCGCAGCCCGCCGCGCTGATGCCTAGGCATTGCAGCGTAATGACCGCATTGACCGGGTCGGTATTGTCTTTCAGTTTTGTAAATGCGTCGAATTTCAGCCCAATGCAGATGGGCAAATCACACGCCTCGCGCGCCGCCAGCACCGCGCATTTTGCCTCCAGCAAGGTTTCAAACCCCAGCAGGAACAACAGGGAAACTCCACTCTGCGACAAAAACATAGCTTCTTCCAAAACCTCATCATAATATTCATCATAGCTGAGGTCGCCGCCCATTAAGTCGATGCCGCCGGGAACGGGCAGGATTCCCCCCGCCACAAACGCCTGCTCCGCAGCAACTTGCTGGGTCCGGGCAAGGAGCTCCTCCTTTCCTTCATACCCGTCGGAAAGGTACGTGGGTGCAATCAGAACATTGCTTCCACACTCTACATGGCCCGAAAAAATGTCTTCCAGTTCATCCAGTTCCTCCCTTTCGAACACACCTGAAGCCAACAGGATATTGGAACCGGCAATCAGCCGGAATTGCTCTTTTGTCATAATTTCCTCCAAACCTCTCCAACGGCAGATATTTTTTCAGAGCTTTCGCTTTTCTCAGTGCGGGAAACGCTTTATGCTGTGTCCCTGTCCCTACAGGGGCGAGGCGCAGATGCCTTCCAAACGGCAAACAAACATCGGGCAAACCGCCCGACGTTTGTTCCGCGCTGACGCATGAAGCACATGCGTTCCCCGTATCATTATTATATGACGCTACGACTGTAAGGTTTCGTCCAATTTCTGAATCATGTTTTCTACCTGCTTTTTACGGATAATCAGGTTGCCCTCTCCATTGACCGTAACGACGTAGCTGCGTTCATCCAGCGGAATACATTCCACCTTCGACTGCGTCCCATCTTTTTTATGATAGGTAATTGTATACTCCGCAGTTCCGGACATTCCCGTTTTGGTGAAATCCTCCAGCGTCAGGCCGAGTACCACCTGATAGGCCGCCTTGAATGGTTTTTCCTCGATACTCTTTCCATTGATGGCATAAGATGCGGTGTCTCCGCTTCCGCTGATTACCATCTCATAGCTGCTTCCTTTTCCGGAAACAGTAACAGAATCGACATTTTCAATATTTTCCAGATGAATCAGCTTATCCACCAGCTGGAGATAGCTGACGTTCAGGAATTTCAGTTTCTCGGTCGCCACAGTGTAAACCGTTGGTTTATCCGTCTCCTTCAGATAGGTGTTCTCCCCTGTTTCAGAACCAACCGCAATACTAACTTTTTTCTCCTGTCCGTTATCAACATATTGAATCTGGTAGGTTGCCGCCGGGTCAGCAAGCCCATATTCCGACAAGTTCGCGCCGCTGTCGCTGACGACCGATACGGCATTTTGGACGGTCAGCGTTTCCATGACTTCTTTGCTGAGGTTATATTCATTTGCTTCTTTAATCAACGGCGAACGCATTTTCCACGTATGGTACTCCTCGCCCTTGTCATTCTTCGCAAATTCCTTCTCCAAAACGATTTTTTCCGCGCCCTTCCGTTCCAGCGTAAAGCCGCGTACATCTTCCTCGTCAAGCGAATAAATCGCGTTATCGCGCAGCTTTGCAAGAACCATCGCCAGGCTGTCCGTACCGGAAGCACTCTTGGTGTATACCTTATTCTCCCCGTCCAGCATCAGGTAGCAAAGCGAACCGTCGATTGTCGTATTCCCAATCAAAACCGTAGTCTTTTGACCGTCGTTTAAAACCACTTCGACCTTACGTTTCGGCGCATCTAATCCATAAGCAGAAAGGTCCTTTGGGTTTTCCTCAATCAATTCCTTGACGGAAATGCTGGTACAGTCATAAATAAGCGTATCGGCCCGCGACTGGCTGATTTTAATCGTTTCGTCGTCGTTAATGACCCATTTATCATTCTTTTTCGTCATCACATATGTTTCATCCGGATTCGTAATGGTCACGCTTTTTACATTCTCCCGGTCCGTCTGAAATATGGTGATTGCAGGCGTCAATGTGGCCTGTGCCGGGTCGTTTTCCTTGGCCGGCTCATATTTCACTATAAAATAAAGTCCCGCGCAAAGCGCTAAAATCACGACCAAAACAATTGTGATATTTCTCGCTGGTTTCATTCAATTTCCTCCCAGTTGCATAATTATATATATTTTACTACAGTTCCTTCAACATTGCAATGACTATTGATAAGAAGTCACAAAAAGTTAAATTTTCTTTGCTCCAGCTTAAATCCGCGTATACTTTGATACGGCCTTTAATGCAAGATTTAAAAAAAGCACCCGGGAAATCCCGGGTGCTTTTCAACACTATTTATTAATTATTTCCCTTCGTTCACTTTTGCCTGCGCCGCAGCCAATCTTGCAATCGGCACACGGTACGGCGAACAGGAAACATAGTTCAGGCCCGCGTTGTGGCAGAATTCAACAGACGACGGGTCACCACCGTGCTCACCGCAGATACCAAGCTTGATATCTGGTCTGGTTTCGCGTCCCAGTTTCGCCGCCAGCTTCACAAGCTTACCAACGCCGTTCTGGTCGAGCTTCGCAAACGGATCGGACTCAAAGATTTTCTTTGCATAGTAGTCATCCAGGAATTTACCAGCATCGTCACGGGAGAAGCCATAGGTCATCTGGGTCAAATCGTTCGTTCCGAAGGAGAAGAATTCCGCTTCCTGCGCAATTTCGTCAGCCGTAACAGCCGCGCGCGGAATTTCAATCATCGTTCCAACTTTATAATCCAGCTTCACACCGGCTTTGGCGATAGCTTCATCCGCCGCCTTCACAACGACACCCTTGACATATTTCAGTTCATGAACATCGCCAACCAGCGGAATCATAATTTCCGGAATGATGCTCATGCCTTCTTTATTAACATTAATTGCTGCCTCAATGATTGCTTTTGCCTGCATTTCCGCAATTTCCGGATATGTTACCGCCAAACGGCAGCCACGGTGTCCGAGCATCGGGTTGAACTCATGCAGTTCAGAAACGGTGTTTGACAGCTCTTCCGCTGTGATGCCCATTTCTGCTGCCAGCGCCTTGATATCCTCTTCCTTCTGCGGCAGGAATTCATGCAGCGGGGGATCCAGCAGACGGATGGTAACCGGATGGCCGTTCATTGCTTTGAACAGGCCTTCGAAGTCGCCTCTCTGCATCGGCAGAAGCTTGTCAAGCGCTTTTCTTCTCTGCTCTTCTGTTTTCGCAACAATCATTTCACGCATTGCAGGGATTCTGTCCTCGTTAAAGAACATATGCTCCGTACGGCAGAGGCCGATGCCTTCCGCACCGAAGTGCATCGCTGTTTCTGCGTCTCTCGGGCTGTCCGCGTTTGCGCGCACCTTCAGGGTTCTGATTTCATCAGCCCAACCCATCAGTTTCGCGAAGTCGCCGGTCAGCTGTGCTTCCTGCGTGGCCACCTGGCCAAGGTACACATTACCGGTGCTTCCGTCTAAGGAAATGAAATCGCCCTCTTTAATTGTGAGGTCGCCGATTACACAGGTTTTCGCTTCTTCATCTATCTTCGCATCGTCGCAGCCTGCTACACAGCATGTTCCCATGCCGCGCGCAACAACCGCCGCGTGGGAGGTCATACCGCCGCGTCCGGTCAGGATACCTTCTGACGCGTCCATTCCTTCGATATCCTCCGGAGAGGTTTCCATTCTAACCAAAACAACCTTGTTGCCAGCTTTTGCAGCTTCTACAGCGTCTTCCGCCGTGAAATATACCATACCGCAGGCAGCGCCCGGAGATGCCGGCAGACCTTTTGCAATCACCTTGGCTGCCTTCAGGGCTTTCGGGTCGAAGGTCGGATGCAGGAGGGAATCGAGCTGTTTCGGCTCAACCTTGCAAACCGCTTCTTCTTTGGAAATCATACCTTCTGCGACCAGGTCAACCGCAATTTTCAGCGCAGCGGCAGCGGTTCTCTTTCCGTTTCTGGTCTGGAGCATGTAGAGCTTGCCATCTTCAATGGTGAACTCCATGTCCTGCATATCCCGGTAGTGCTTTTCCAGTGTATTTGCAATCGTTACAAACTGGTCATATGCTTCTTTGTTGATGTCCGCCAGCACGTCAATCGTGTTCGGAGTACGGATACCGGCAACAACGTCTTCGCCCTGCGCGTTCATCAGGAACTCGCCGTACAGCTTGTTTTCACCGGTAGATGGGTTACGTGTGAACGCAACGCCTGTTCCGCTCTGATCGCCCATGTTGCCGAATACCATCGCCTGAACGTTAACAGCGGTGCCCCAGCTGGACGGAATATCGTTCATTCTTCTATATACAATCTGTCTCTTATACACATCTGACGCTGCCGACGAATAGA
>CABSKZ010000272.1 GCA_902478395.1 uncultured Eubacteriales bacterium
TTCCGGCAGAACGCCGCGTCATGCTCTACGAAAACCATTGCGGGGCAGCTTTCCAGCAGAACTTTTTCAATCTGAATGCGGGAAATGACATCGATATAATTCAACGGCTCGTCCCAAACGTATAAATGCGCTTTCTGGCACAGGCTTTTCGCAATAAGAACCTTCTTTTTCTGCCCCGCACTGAATGTGGAAAGCTCCATTTCAAACTGTGTTCTGGAAAAATCCAGTTTCCGCAGAATCGTTTTGAACAGCGTTTCGTCAATTCCTTCCCGCAGGGCAAAATCCTTCAGGCTGCCGCTGAGAAACGATGTGTCCTGCGGGATATAAGACACGGCAAGCCCGCTGCCCAGCCGGACAATTCCGGTATGCGGAATGGGTTCCCCCGCAAGCAGCTTGATGATGCTGGATTTTCCGCACCCGTTCTTTCCCGCCAGCACAACGCGCTCACCCCTGCCGACCGAAAACCGGACGGCATCGAACACCGGACCGTTTCCGTAATCAACCGACAAGTTCTCCACCTCCAGCAGGCAATTCTTAGGATATTCCAGCACGGACAGGGACAATGCTTCTTCTTCCTCCACGTTTTTCAGCAGTCTGGATTTCTCTGCCGCCGCCTGTTCCCGCCGTGCCTCAAGCGCCTTTGCACGTTTCATCATCTTCGCGGCCTTGTGGCCAATCGCTCCGCGGTCTGCCGCGTGTGTGCCGATTTTGGTTTTTTCCACCTTATCCGACCAGCCGGAAGCCTGCCGCGCCGCCGCGTTCAGGCGTTTGACATCCTTTTTCAACCGCTCATTTTCCGTCCGTTCCATCAGGTCCAGCCGTTCCTTGTTCTCCTGCCATGAGGAAAAATTCCCTTTTTGAACCTCGATATTCGTTTTGTTGATGGACAGCACATGGTCGATACAGCCATCAAGGAACGTGCGGTCGTGCGAGACCAAAATAAAGCCCTTCTTGGAGCGAAGGTAGCGGCTGACCGTTTCCCGCGCCTGTGTGTCGAGATGATTCGTCGGCTCATCTATCAGCAAAAAGTTGTTTTCCTTCAGGAATAGTGCCGCAAGCAGAACCTTGGTCCGTTCCCCGTGGCTCAGTGTTTCAAACGGGCGCAGCAGCGCGTCCTCCGGCACGCCGAGGCATGAAAGTTCCCGCTCCAATTCCCATTGTTCCGCATCCGGCGCGATTTGCTCCGCAACTTTGGCTGTGTCACGCGATAAATCCTCGACTGGAAACGGAAAGTAGTCGAACGAGACTGACGCGCGGATGCTTCCCGTATACTCATATTTACCCATCAGCAGGTTCAGAAATGTAGTTTTCCCGCGCCCGTTTCTCCCAATGAACCCCAGTTTCCAATCTGTATCGATTTGAAAAGAAACCTGCTCAAAAATATTCTCAAAATTTCCCTCGTATCCGAAGGAGAGGTTTGAAACCTGAATTAAAGACAAAATGACCGCCTCCTGATAACAAAATAGGCCGCAGAAAAGTTTCCCTTTCCGCGGCCTGGTTTGTCAAACAGAGGCCCTCGCGCAGCAAAATACAGCTGCCCAAACCTCGTCTGTTTCCGAAGCGCCGGAACGTGTAACTTTTCTGCAAAGGTGCAGCAAAACACCGGCCGGACACCTGCCCGCCGCGATATGCCGCTTTCACTTTCCTAGCAGAAAAAATTACGCATCCCTCAGCCTCCCTGATTCAAGATATATTTATTATAGCGTGTTTGGTCCCGTTTGTCAACGCCATTTTTACTGGGACGGTTCCGTTTACCGGTACATACCGCCATATGCGCCGATTTTCTCCTGCAGTTCTTTGACGGGAACCTCCGCTGGGCGGATATGCTTCCGCGCGGCAAGCCCTGCGGCTATGCCAGCCGCCTCGCCGATGCAGCAGACAATCGGCATCACACGGTAAGCCGACTGCGCCTCATGCGTGGAGGAAATACACCGTCCTGCCACCAGGAGGTTATTCCTATTTTTCGGTATCAGTGCGCGGTAAGGAATGGTGTAATATTCTCCGCGCGGGATATGCTTTCTGACTGTGCCGCTGCCGTCTGGGCTGTGGATGTCCACCCCATAAACGCCGCAGGCAATTGCGTCGTCAAATTTTTTGCAGCTCAGGAGGTCGTCCGCTGTAATGACATATTCCCCGTCAATCATGCGGCTTTCCCGTACACCAATTTGCGGAGCAGACATCAAAAGTGTGCTGTTTTCAAAGCCCGGAACATTTTCCTTCATGAAGGTGTACAGTTCCAGCATCTGTTCCCGCGCCTGCATCTCCGCGATGCTGACATCCACCGCATCAACCGGATTGCGTTTTACGATTCTGGTAGAATTGAAGTGGATGACCCCGTTACAGACGTGGTCGAACATGAGGACATCCTCACGCGGATTTTTGATTTTTCCTTCCTTCTGTAATTTCCGGTACAGCGCGCTGACTTCGTCCCGGTTTGCCTCAATGTTGAATTTTTGCAAATCCACGTTGCCTACCCGAAAGCACAGCGTCATCGGCTGGCAAAGCTGGTCCTCCTCCCGTCCGAGGTGATACGGGCAGCCCGCGAGCGCCGCTAAATCCGCATCGCCGGTTGCGTCGATAAAATAATCTGCCGCAAAGCTCTGCATACCAGATTTGTTTACAACCGTAATCTCAACGATGCGCCCCTGCTCCGTTTTTACGCCCGTCAGGCGGGTATGGAACAGAACGTCCACGCCGTACTCCACCATCAGCCGGTCGAGCACGATTTTCAACATTTCCTCGTTGAAGGTCTTGCGGTTTTCATGCAGGCCTCCGATTTCATCCAGCCGGCACAGGATTTCCAGAAACAATCCACGGTTGACCTCTTCCTGCCCGCCCGTTTCTTCACAAAATCTGCGGTACGGCATGAAGGGATTCACCTGAGAATTCCCAGCCGCTCCGCCTAAAAAGCCATATTGTTCAACCAGCAGCACAGATGCGTTCTCCCGTGCCGCCGCAACAGCCGCCGCCGCGCCGGAAAAACCGCCGCCAACCACAACTACATCATATTTCTGTCTCATGAAAAAACTCCTTTCCCATTTTCTATTATCATAAAAAATTGGGAGCAATATTCCTAGCACATAACTGACATTATCTTGCACATTTCAGACTTATTTGCTATAATAAATACAAATGTAGCGTTTCAATGCAAATTGTAAATGTTTTTTATATTAAAAATGAAAGGGCTGTATTTGGAAATGACCGCCGATTCTCAAAGCCTGCATACCCTGCTGAAAGCCATTACCTTTGGAACCAAACTGCACATTTGCATTCACGACCTCTCCGGCCTGCTTTCCCGGCCGCAGCTCCAGCTTCCTCCCGAAAACACCATTCACTCCTGCGCCGTGTGCAACGCCGCAAAGACGACCGCGAAAGGGCTTCGCCTTTGTCTTTCGTGCAAGCTGTGCGCCAACCGCAAAGCCATTCGCGGCAAGCAGCCGTTTTGGGGGATGTGTCCGCTGGGCATCACGGAATTCGTTCACCCCATTGTGATACATGGAGAAACAGCCGGAATTGTGTATCTTGGCAATCTTTGCGCCGACCGGGAGGCGACTCTCGCCGCCATGCAAAGTGCCAGCCGGTTAACGGGCGTCCCAGCGTCCGTTCTCGCACAGGAACTGCCGTCCTTGCAGCCCTTGGGCGATTTGGCATTTTACAGGCAGACAGCCGCCTTTATCAGCGGATATATTACTCTTCTCTGCCAGAACACCCCGCTCCCCGCAAAGCCGGAGATACATTGGGCCGTATCCGCTTTGAAAAGCTACGCCGATCTGCATTACGACAAGGATATCACGCTTGCGCAGCTCGCGCGGCTGTATTACCTCAACGAAAATTATATTGGGCGGCTGTTCCGCCGGCAGATGGGGGTGCGTTTTACCGCCTATTTGAACCAGGTCCGTATCGCACATGCACGCACCCTGCTATTAGACACCTCTCTGTCTGTGACGGAAATCGCAATGAAAACCGGCTTTAATCAGGTTCCTTACTTCAACCGCTGTTTTAAGGCAAACACTGGCATGACACCGACTGCATTCCGTGTGAAGTAAAAAAATTGCCTATGGTAAGTTTCGCACCTTCATACGCAAAGCCTGAAAATAAGACGCTATGACAAAAAGCTGCCCGCCTATTTGAAAATAGGCGGGCAGCTTTTAATTCACCGCTTTTTTATATTGTCCGGGGCTGATGCCCTCATATTTCTGAAACGCGCGGGAGAACGCCCTTGCCGTTGCGAAGCCGACCTGGTTCGCCGTCTCTTCCACCGTCTTTCCACGGGAAAGGATAGCCTTTGACTTTTCAATTCGGATTTTATAAATATAATCCAAAATACCAGTCTGGAACTGCTCCTTGAATTTCCGAGACAGGTAGGACGGATTAACGCCCAGATCTGTCTCTTATACACATCTGACGCTGCCGACGAATAGAGAGGTGTA
>CABSKZ010000273.1 GCA_902478395.1 uncultured Eubacteriales bacterium
TGTGCAGGTGGTACGGGACACAATTGTGATCCAGACTATCAGTAAAAAAATGTACGGGAGCGGAATCGGCTATATTCGCGTTTCTGAATTCAAAGACCATACCTCGAAGGATTTTGAAACAGCAATTAATGAACTGAAAACAGACGGTATGAAGGGGTTGATTATCGACCTGCGGAATAACCCCGGCGGCTATGCACACACAGTCCTGCAAATGGCGGATATGCTCCTGCCGGAAGGGACCATTGCGTATCTGGAGGACAATAAGGGCCAGCGGGAGTATTTTAAGTCTGACAGCAAAGAACTGGGCCTCCCGATGGTCGTGTTGATTAATAAGGGAACTGCAAGTGCGTCCGAGCTGCTCGCGGGGAGCCTGCAAGCGTATGGCCTCGCGGATATCGTCGGGGAGAAGAGCTTCGGAAAAGCGGTGGGCCAGACGCCATTGCCGCTGACAAAGGACACGGCGATTTATTTGACCAATGCGCGGTATTATACCCCGAAGGGAAACTGCATCGATAAGATTGGCATTGAGCCGGATGTTCCTGTTGAACTGCCGAAAGAGCTCCGCTCCAAAATCAACACACTGGAGCTAAGCCAGGACAACCAGTTGTCCAAAGCCATTGAAATTTTACAGGGTAAAATAGGCGCATAAACGCCTGCGGCGGCTGACAGGTACCCTGCCGGCCGCCGATGTTTGCCCGGCAAGCTGACAAATGACATCTACGACTGGGAGGAAAATGCATTTGAACTACATGATTTTGTTTACGGTCCTTTATGGACTGATTTTCGCGTTGGTCTACTTTTCGACCATCAAAACCGAGACAAAACCATCGGAGCTGGGCAGAAAATTCGCCGCGAAGGATTATCTTCCCTATGCCCTGGGTCTGCTGGCTATATTTGTAGTCCAGCTGTTTGCCGCACAAATACTGCCGGGCCATAAACAGGACGCCGGTCTTTTTCGTGCCTGGACGTCCTTTGGCAATGAACACCACATCTGGGAGTTTTACAAGACAGATTTGTATGTTGATTACCCGCCGGTTTATCTTTATATTCTGTTCGGTATCGGCAAAGTGGCTAAGCTGTTCGGCGTTGCGCCAGATTCAGCGGCCTACCTGTCATTTATCAAATTTGTGCCGATTTTGTGCGACGCAATTACCTCCATTTTTATTTTTCAATTTGCGAAGGATAAGGTTGGTGTGAGGAAAGCCGCGGCGCTGGCGTTTCTGAGTGCGGTAAATCCCGCCAATATCCTGAACTCCACCGTCTGGGGACAGGTGGACAGCTTTGTAACGCTGCTGATGCTCGTTATGCTGTTTTCCCTCTACAACCGGAACTATGTGCTGTCCTGCGCGATGTTCGCGCTGTCGTTTCTGACAAAGCCGCAGATGATTATTTTTGCGCCGCTGATTGGCTTCACCATCTTTTTTGATTTGTTCGAGAGCTTTGACGATCGGGCAGCCCGGAAGAAGATGTTTGTGCAGATTGGTCTGAGCATTCTTGCGTTTGCGGCGGTATTACTGCTTGTGCCGCTCCCCATAACGGGAGGGGACTATGGTATTCTGATAGAAAACTACACCAAGGCGATGGGCCTCTATCCCTACGCGACACTCAACGCCGCAAACCTCTACGGTGCGATTGGCGGAAACTGGGCGGAGGATACCAGCACTTTCTTGTTTTTAAATTATAAAATTTGGGGCTTTATCTTTATTGTGGCCATGTCCCTGCTTGTAGGATATGTGACCTACAAGGTGAAAGACCGGAAAAAGATCTTTTATCTCGGCGGGTTCACCGTTGCGACGATTTATATGTTCGCCCATAATATGCACGAGCGGTACCTGTATTCCCTGTTTATCCTGCTGATGATTTTGTTCATCTTTACAAAGGACAGACGGATGCTGCTGCTCTATGGCGCGTTTTCCATTACGAACTTCATCAACTGCGGACAGGTTCTTATTCAGAATTTAAAGGATGACTTTGTCTATGGAGACAACACCCTGTTCATCCTTCTGTCCTGGATTCAGCTGGTGTTGTACTTTGTCATGGTCTGCGCGTGGTATCAGATGGTGTTCAAGAATCAGTATCAAAATACATTGGAGTCCGCTGCAAAAAATGCGGATAAGAAGAAAGGAAAGACGGATTTGAAAGCGAAACGGCAGCCAACAATCTCCATCCAGAAGGAATCAGAACCAGTGCGGTTCAACCGGAAGGATATTCTGATCATGCTGGCACTGAGCCTGTTTTACAGCATCTTTGCCTTTTTTCAGCTGGGCTCGCACAACGTGCCGGAAACCGGGTGGTATCCGGAAACGGACCAAGAAAGCGTCGTTGTGGATCTCGGCGAAACGCAGGAGGTCAAGCAGATTTATGCCTTTGCCGGCTGGATTGACCGGCGGCATTCCGACAGCGAGGTTATCCGCGAAATTACGATAGAAGTATCCGACGACAATATAAGCTGGCGGCGTCTGGGCGGTAAAATGGAACTCTCTGAGGTGTTCCATTGGAAAGTTACGCCTGTCGAGGATGTATCAGCACGGTATATCCGCCTCACTCCAGATGACGGCAGGTTTTACATCAATGAACTGGCGTTTTACGGCGACAGCGAGGAAGTCCGGTTCTATCCGTCTTCGGTCATCAGCGGCAACGAAACGGCCAAGATGTTAATAGACGAGCAGGATAAGGTCGTGTACGAGTTTTCATGGTATGACGGGACATATTTTGATGAAATATACCACCCCAGAACCGCGTATGAAAATATTACGCACCGGTATCCTTACGAAAATACCCATCCGCCTCTCGGCAAGTTGATTATCGCAGCCGGAATGCTGTTGTTTGGCGTCAACCCATTCGGCTGGCGTTTCTTCGGGACGCTGTGCGGCGTGCTGATGGTTCCACTTGCCTATATGATGGGCAAAAAAATGTTTAAGACCAGCTTTTTCGCATTCTGTACGGCGTTCATTTTTACGTTTGACTTTATGCACCTGTCACAGACGCGGCTGGCAACGATAGACTCCTACACGACATTTTTTGTAATGGGCATGTTCTATTTTATGTACCAGTATATCAGTACCAGCTTCTATAACGTGGGGCTGAAAAAGACGCTGCGTCCCCTGCTCCTCAGCGGGATATGCTTCGGGTTGGGAGCCGCGACGAAGTGGCAGGGTATTTATGCCGGGTTCGGCCTGGCGGCGCTGTTCTTCATCAGCCTCGGCAGGCGGTATCTCGAATACCGGCAGGCGAGTAAAATGAATAAACGCGACGAGCAGGCGCGGCATATTGTAAATACGTTTCGCCCAATGGCAATAAAAACCCTGCTGTTTGCCACGTTGTTTTTTGTCATCATACCGGGCTTGATTTACTTCCTGTCCTACATCCCGGCGATGAACACGGAATCGACGGGGCTCAGCTTCTTTTTCACCAACCAGCCGTCAATGTACAACTACCATTCCAGCCTAGTGGACGACCATCCTTACGGCTCCGCTTGGTGGTCCTGGCCGCTCGATATGAAGCCGCTGTATGCTTACAGCCCGAACCGCAGTTTTGTGCCCGAGGGCATGTCGATGGGAATTTCCTCGTTCGGGAACCCGTTCGTTTGGTGGCTGTCGATTCCGGTCATTATCGGCGGGATCTATATGTTGGTAAAACGCAAGGGCGGCAATGAAATGCTGACCATTCTGCTCGGCTTTGCGGCGATGTATCTTCCGTGGGTGCTGGTGCCGCGTGTGGCATTTATCTACCACTACTTCCCGAACGTCATCTTTGTGGTGCTGGGTATCGTGTATTTTATGAAATATTTCACAGAGCAAAACCCGAAGGAGAAAAAATATATCTACGTATATCTGGCGGCGGTGTTCGTGCTGTTCATCATGTTCTATCCGGTGCTGACGGGTATGGAGGTGCCGACGGCATATGTCAACACGGCGCTGCGGTGGCTCCCGACGTGGGTTTTGGGATAACGGCTGACCTGTAATTTTTTGAAGAGGCGGCGGTGGTTTTGCTGGAACGCAAAACCCATTTTAAGATGAAACGAAGCAGGAGGAAGCATGGACGAAGCAAGAGAAACCATAGAGGGCAGGAACCCGGTGTTTGAAGCGCTGCGCGCCGGAACGCCCATTGAAAAAATTCTGGTCAGCGAGACCGCGCAGCGGGGAACGGTGTCCAAAATTGTGTCGCTGGCGAAGGAAAAAAAGATTCCGGTTCAGTTTGTCAAGCCGCAGAAGGTGGATGCCGCCAGCCAGACGGATGCCAACCAGGGTGTTGTCGCCATTTGTTCAGCCGCGGAATATGCCACGGTGGAGGATATTCTCGCAGTAGCGGAGCGGAAGAAAGTGCCGCCGTTTGTGATTATAGCCGATGAAATTACCGACCCGCACAACCTCGGCGCAATCATCCGAACCGCGAATGCCGCCGGGGCGCATGGGGTCATTATC
>CABSKZ010000274.1 GCA_902478395.1 uncultured Eubacteriales bacterium
CAGTAGTCTTGGGAGCAAAAAGGGCACGGAGAAATCCGGCGCGGTGCAGAAGGAAACGTTAACGCAGGAGACCTACCAGAAAGAGCTGGAAGGAAAGCTGGCGAAAACACTTTCCGGCATTCGGGGAGCGGGAAGCGTCAGCGTAATGATTACCTTTGAAGACAGCGGACAGAGCGTATATGCGGTAGATGAAAAGACAGAGAGCAAAACCGCGGATGCGCCGCTCTCAGAGAACAAAACGCTGAACAAAACCACAGATGGAAAAGTTGTACTGAAAAACGATGCTGGTGGCGGCCAGTCCCCGGTCGTCATCCGCAACACCATGCCAAAGGTGTCGGGTGTGCTGGTTGTGGCGGGAGGCGCGGACGACGCAAATGTGAAAAATGATATTGTCAATGCGGTAAAAGCGGTGCTGGACGTAAAGCCCCACCGGGTGCAGGTACTTGCAAAATGAGTGTATATTATTTTGAGGAGGATTTACATATGAATTACTTAAAAAAGGTTATGCCCAAAAAAGAGAAGAAAGAAACGGAAGGCAAAAAAAACACCATGATTGTGTTGCGGAAAAAACAGATTGTAGCGGTGTCCCTGCTCATTCTGGTCGGCATTGCGGGTTACCTGAACTGGACGTTTAAAAATGATGCGGTGGACCCTGACGTGGCGGTGATGTACAACGAAGCATCCAAAAAGCTGGGCGAAGCACAGATGGTGAGCGGGAACGAGCCTGATGGAGCGGAGGCTACACAGGCGCCGCAGCAGGCACAGGCAAACGGCTACTTTGCACAGGCCAAGCTCGACCGCGAGGTGAAACGCAGCGAATCTATTGAAATGTTGACAGAGCTGATCAATACACAGGGAACGGACAAGGAAGCGAAAACCAACGCGGAAAACCAAGTTCATGCGCTCGCGGATTACACGGAGAAAGAAGTCACGATGGAAAATATGATTAAGGCCAAGGGGTTTCAGGAATCCGTCGTGTTCATGAGTGAGAATCTCATCAGCATCGCTATCCAGAGCGAAGGAATGAACGAGGTGGACGCGGCAGTGATTCAGGACATTGTGACCTCCGTGACGGGCTACGGCGCGGATAAAATCAAAATTGTGGAAATCAAACCACAGGACGCATAATCAATAAATTTTGCGGGTTTCACAGACACACCTGTGAAACCTGTTTATTTTAAAATGAAAACGGAACCGGGTTTTCTTTTTGAAACGGTTGTATTTTTCACGCCGGAGTGTTATAATACATACGATGGATTATCCATAAAGGAGGAATTGAGTATGGAAGAAGAGAATATAAATCAGGCAAATCCGGCAGCGGAGGAAATCGGAGAAATTAAAATCGCGGAGGATGTCGTTTTGGTCGTTGCGGGTCTGGCGGTTGGCGAAGTCAAGGGCGTGACGGTCGTTAATTCCCTGACGGATGGAATTGTTGAGAAATTTACGAAGAAGAACTATGGCAAGGGAATCCGCGTGGAGATGCAGGAAAAGAATGTAACTGTGGATGTTCATGTCGTGGTGGATTATGGCGTGAAAATTCCTGATGCCGCGTGGGAGCTGCAGGAAACGGTCAAAAAGAACATTGAATCCATGACGAATCTGTCGGTGTCTGGCGTCAATATATTTGTCGACGGCATCAACATTGAGAAGGAACCTAAGCCGGAGCCGAAGCCAAAGGAAAAACTGGTGAAGGAAGAGAAAAAGCCGGAAAG
The DNA here is from genome assembly GCA_902478395.1 of uncultured Eubacteriales bacterium. Classification (GTDB taxonomy): domain Bacteria; phylum Bacillota; class Clostridia; order UBA1381; family UBA9506; genus CABSKZ01. Next base: position 1,713 of record CABSKZ010000274.1, read on the forward strand.
CAAAGAGGAAAAAAAGGAAGAAAATAAGCAATAAAATATGCAAAAGCGGCAGGCGGCTATCAATACCGCTGAAGGAGCGGTTTCCGCCCCTTTGGCGGTTTTCTTCCGTCTGCACATGAACTATACTAAAGAGGAGAGTTGAAATGGCGACAAATACCTATCAAAGCCCGCTGTGTTCCCGGTACGCGAGTAAGGAAATGCAGGAGCTTTTTTCGGACGACACCAAGTTCAAAACCTGGAGAAAGCTATGGATTGCCCTTGCGGAAACCGAACAGGAGCTTTGGCTTGACATTACGGACGAACAGATTGCAGAATTGAAGGCGAACCGTGAAAACATCAATTATGACGTTGCGCGTGCGAGGGAAAAAGAGGTGCGGCACGATGTGATGTCCCACGTATTTGCGTACGGCGAGCAATGCCCGAAGGCGAAGGGGATCATCCATTTGGGGGCAACCTCCTGCTATGTGGGGGATAATACTGACATCATCATCATGACAGAAGCGATGAAGCTCGTACATAAAAAGCTGATAAATGTCATTGCGCATCTGGCGGATTTTGCCCTGAAATATAAGGACATGCCGACTCTCGGTTTTACGCACTTCCAGCCGGCGCAGCTGACTACAGTCGGTAAGCGTGCAAGCCTGTGGCTGCAGGAACTGCTGATGGATTTGGAGGATTTGGAGCATCAGATCGGCAAGGCGAAGCTGCTTGGCTCCAAGGGAACGACGGGCACACAGGCAAGCTTTTTGGAACTGTTTGACGGCGACCACGAGAAGGTGAAGCAGGCGGATCGGCTGATTGCTGAGAAGATGGGCTTTGACGCGGTATTTCCGGTTTCCGGCCAGACCTATTCCCGAAAGCTGGACAGCCAGGTTCTGAATATTCTGAGCGGTATCGCGCAGAGCGCGTACAAATTCAGCAACGACATGCGGCTTTTACAGCACCTCAAGGAGGTGGAGGAGCCGTTTGAAAAGAGCCAGATTGGCTCGTCTGCAATGGCTTACAAACGGAATCCTATGCGCAGTGAGCGTATTTCTTCGCTTGCACGGTACGTGATTGTGGACAGCCTGAATCCTGCAATCACCGCTTCAACGCAGTGGTTCGAACGGACGCTGGACGACTCGGCGAATAAGCGCATCAGCGTCCCAGAGGCATTCCTTGCGGTGGACGCCATTCTTTCCATCTACTTAAACGTAGTGGACGGGCTGGTCGTGTATCCAAAGGTGATTCACCAGCGCATTATGAGTGAACTGCCGTTCATGGCAACAGAAAACATTATGATGCAGGCGGTCAAAAAAGGCGGCGACCGGCAGGAACTGCATGAGAGAATCCGCGTGCATTCTATGGAAGCGGCAAAACAGGTCAAGGTGGAGGGCAACAAAAATGACCTGTTGGAACGGATTGCACAGGATGATGCGTTTCAGCTGAATCTGGATGAATTGAAATCCCTGCTGAAACCGGAAAACTATGTCGGAAGAGCACCGCAGCAGACGGAGGAGTTCGTGCGGGAGTATGTAAAGCCTGTACTGGACAAGCATCAGGATGAATTGGGCATTACTGTTGAAATCAACGTTTAACGAAAGAAGGGGTTCCTTTGAAGATTGGATTTATTGGCGGCGGTAATATGGCGTTTGCCATTGCCGGCGGCGTTTTGTCGGCGGGCCTTTGCAATGAGAATGAACTATTTATTAGCGACGTTTCGGAGACCGCGCTAGCGAAATTCCGCGGGTTAGGCATTAGCGCAGATACCTCGTATGAATGCGCCCTGCAAGGCGAATTTATCGTTCTGGCGGTAAAACCGTTTATCTATCCAGCCGCACTCGCAGAGTTGAAAAATTCATATTGGGACGCGGTACAGGAGAAGGTGTTTGTGTCCATCGGTGCAGGCGTAACCGTACAGGAAGTGAAGGAATACCTGGGTTTCGATGCGAAGGTGATCCGCGTCATGCCGAATACGCCGGCGATGGTGCAGGAGGGCATGACGGTACTGGCCTCTGAATGCGCGCCCGCTACAAAGGAAGAGTTTGAGAGCGCCGTTCAGATATTTGAGTCAGTCGGAAAAACAGAGGTGCTTCCAGAAAGCCTTTTAAATGCGGTCATCGGTGTTAGCGGCAGCAGTCCGGCTTATATCTATATTTTGATAGAAGCGATGGCAGACGCGGCGGTGCGGGATGGAATCGCGCGCGATAAGGCGTATAAGCTGGCGGCGCAGTCTGTGTTGGGGTCTGCGAAAATGGTTCTGGAAACCGGAAAGCATCCTGGCGAACTGAAAGATATGGTTTGCTCACCGCGCGGCACGACGATTGAGGCTGTCGCAGAATTGGAACGGCGCGGTTTCCGTGCCGCAATCGAGGGCGCAATGAAAGCGTGCACGGAAAAAGCAGAGCATTTGAAATAGTTTTGAACTGGAAAAAATTTTTCTTTCGAATCCGTGTTAAATTTTGTATTATTCCACATACTAAATTTGAAATTATCAGAAAGGTGGAATAAAACATGTCGAAGATGGGTTTTATCGGTGGAATGATAACGGGTGCGATCGTCGGCGGGGCGCTGACGATGCTTATCGACCCGGTCAATGACAAGCAGCACCGCAGAATGAAGAAGAACGGCAGCCACATGTTCAAAACAATGGGTTCCGTGATTGACGCAATGATGACGACGGGAAAATAGTTTTATGCAGCCACAGGCTAGACGGCCTG
>CABSKZ010000275.1 GCA_902478395.1 uncultured Eubacteriales bacterium
AAAATAAACGACATTATACAAACTTAGCTTATTTACGCCTGTCTGGGTTACGTTATAAAATACGTGGTGAAAGGCGGTGCACAAAGATGTTGGGGGCATACAGGACAGAACTTGGCCATGGGGGGATACAAAGTGATTCATTTATTGCATATTGATTTTACCACTCCTAATGGAAGCGTTTTCAGAGAGAAGGACGGTTCCATACAATTTGTTGCCGAAAGGGCAGCCTTCAGACATGGGCTGGGTGCGGAACAAAAGAACTATACGTTTACAGCGGGAACGGCTTTTGAAATGGAGGAGTATTTTGTACTCGAATACGCCTGCCAGGGTATAAGGCGCCAGTTGTCATACAGAAAGCCGTTTGTTTTCGCAATAACGGAGATGGGTGAGGCTCCTTTGGTTTGCTATGACGACATATCCATGGACAACCGCCGCCATAGCGTTATCGTAAGGGCAAAGGCGGGGAACTATACTGGGATAAAAATTATGTTCTCTATTGACAGAAGAACGAAAGCGCATTTTACGGTATTCAACCTGTATTCCTGCGCAGAAGAGGAACTTCCTGTTTGCTGCACGCGTCTTGAGACCGAAACACACCGCGGCTTCAGCACCATAGATATTTCGCAATATTATAATGCGGGATTTCAACCTGCCGTGCAAAGCATCATTGATGGCGGACGCTTTTTTGATAAAGAAAAGGTTTGCCTTTCGAAAATTCCATTTCGGGTGAAGCCAAGCGGTATGAATATGATAGCGCCGCCGCATCCTCCGGCTGAAAATGAAGAGGTAATCATGAATTTCGGAGCGCCCGCAAAGCGCAGGCTATGCCGTCCCAAGAGCCGTGACAGCTTGATTGAAATTCCTATTGATAAAGAACTTACAGAATTGTTTTTTGTAATGGCGCTAGGCGGCAGAAGGCATCAAAGATGGGGCTTTGCTTCAGACGGCCCCATTCTCGGTTCTTACTGCGGCGATGTTACCATGCCGCTTTTGGTGGATGATACAGAGGGCTTTATGGTGGAGCTCGTCTATGCAAACGGCAACAGGGATACGGCGCTTCCGATGAATCTTTCTCTGGGAAGGCACGGCATCCAGGGAGACGTGAGTGTGTATGCCGTACCAGGTGATGGCTCTTTGGTGGAAAAGGTCGTATTCCATAACCGAATGCTGGACACGAATTGTTCTATTATAGCAATTACACTAAATCAAACAGGGGAGCGCCTGCTTCCTGAAATGCTGACACCGGAGCAGCCTGAAAAAATTGAACACAAAATTGGCTGTGAAAAAGAAATAACGCTTCATGGCCCGGTTCTTACGATTCAAAATGGGGCAATTTCAATGGCGGTGGATATTTCGAAAGGTATGAAGCTGCTTAACTTGATAAACGAATATACCCCGCAGTTTACAGTCGTAGCGGACGATATGCTGAAAATAAGAGAGGGCGACGGCAGGATCGTGACGTGCCTGACGCTTATCAATACAAAAATTGACGGTTATAAGGCGGAGCTTACATATCGATATCAGGCGCTGGAAATTTGTGTCCGTGCGGAACTGACCGGCCGAGATGCGGTAAAATGGAAAATCAGAACAATCAACACAGGTGTAAAGTCCTTGAAAATGGGCGTTCTCTTTCCCTGTATTTCGGGGATACAGTACGCGGATCCGGAGGACGGCTGGTATTTCTTGCCGAAATACCAGAACATGGACAGCAACGAAACGGTATTTATGTATGAGGAATCTGCCCCGTCCTTTCCAATGCAATTTTTGGATGTATACAGTCCGTCCCAGCAGGGTGGGTTGAGCCTTACCACGCAGGAGCGGGAGCTGGTTGTCAGAAAATATGCTTTGAAAAAGGAAGAGGATGGCATTGGATTTTTCGTGGAATATCCGGCTATATACGGCGAGTTGATGCCGGGCAAAGACTTTACAGGTTCGTCCACGGTCTTGACGGCACATAGCGGAGACTGGCGCAAATCCTTTGAATTATACCAAAACTGGCTGAAAAGCTGGTATGAGCCAGTTCGATGTCAGAATAAGCAGTGGTACCGCGAGTGCTTCTGGCTGCTTGCAGAGATCACGGATTTCTTTGAAACAGAGGAATTTACGAAGCTGCCTATATGGTATGACAAAGAGCGAAAGGAATTCAATTTAAAAAAGATACTGGAGGAGCAGAAGGAAATTGCAGGATGCTACCCCGATATCCTGCACCTCTGGTCATGGACCTTCCGGAATGAAAACGGGAATTATTCACAGCAGTGGGGGAATTTCGGGAGTACTGACTATGACGAATACGGTGGTTTGGCAAGCTTTAAAGATGCTTTACATGAGGTGACGGATGAAAAAGGTGTGAAAGTTTCGCTATATCTGCACCCGACGCTTCTTTCGGGCAGATACCCACAAGCTGAAAAATATTTCCCAAAACACAGAGTGGTAAACAAAGCGGGAGAGTATATCAGCATTGAGGGCGACTCCTACAGGATGTGCCATGCAAACGAAGAATGGCGCAAATATGCAATCAGTATGTATCCACGAATCTATCAGGAGCTTGGTATTCCGATTTTATATGTGGATGAATTCAGCCTACGTATCGAAAACCGTTGTTACGGGGATGGACACGGACATCCGGTTCCGTCAAACCTCTTAAAGACCGACCGGGATTTTATATCTGAACTGAAAGCCGCTATGCCCGAAGAGGTGGTGCTATACGGCGAATATGCGGCGGTTGACGTAAATGCGAGGTACATAGACTGCAACATTTCCTACTATATCATCGATTCCGTGGTGGATATGATAGAAACCGCATGGCGCGGCGGCGACGGCAGCGATAGGATGGGGCGCGTGTTTACGAACCTCTACCGGTTTGCGTTTCCGAAAATCGTGCAGTTGATTCTGCCAATGGCGATGCGTAATTTAAGCTGGCATCCGCAGAAGTTTATATTTTTTAACGGAGAGGCAATCTATGATTCTTTTTGGGATTGTGAGGAGTCGGCAGGCCTTGCATTTACCGTAAAGGCATACGGGCTGAAAAAGAAGTATGCAGATTGCTTTACGTCGGACAATCCGCAAACAATGGTTAATACCCTGAGCCCAGCGGTTTGTGCGAATTGCTTCCCCGGGAAAGGCAGAACGGTCTATACACTGTATAACCGTGCCTACACGACCTACCGCGGAAAAATTCTGAGGGTGCCGCATCAGAAAGGCGCCGTCTATTATGACGCGTGGAATGAACAGCCGCTACAAGTGGAGATAAAAGACGGCTGTGCGGATATTTCCCTTACAATCGATGCGCAGCAAATCGGCTGTATTGAAATAAGTTACCAGACTCTTTGAAAATAGAAAGGAAGGGGGAACGAATGTGAGAGATAAGCATGATAAAAAAATAGAATGGTTTGAAAAGGCACGGCTGGGTATTTTCATACATTGGGGCTTATACAGTGCTACGGAGGGCTATTATAATGGCAAGGAAACATGTGGAATCGTAGACTGGATACAGTCCCGTGAGAAAATCCCAAATTGGGAGTATGAAAGGTTTACCAAAAATTTGAGCGCGGATTGTTTTAACGCGGATGAAATAGCGGACCTTGCGAAATACGCGGGTGCAAAATACAATGTTTTACCGCTAAGCACCATGATGGTTTTCAATGTATGATAGTGGATTCGACGATTACAGTATCAACAAAAAATGCGGCAAAGAGGAGGATATTGCAGAAAAGCTGACAGATACCATGCGTTCACGCGGAATTGTACCCTGCCTGCATTAAGTCAGGATGTGGATTTTCATGAGCGAAACGCTATGGGTAATACCTGGGACTTTGAAACGCCAGAGAAGGAGCGTGATTTTGAAAGCTATTTTAATGGTAAGTGCAAATTTCAACTGTGGGAGCTTTTAACCAAATATGGCGATATCGGCGTAATTTGGTTTGATGTTCCCTGGGAAATTACGTCACAAAGAGCAAAGGAACTCAGAAGATATGTTCAAGAGCCCCAACCCGGTTGCCTGATAAACGGCCGCTTTGGTGGCGATACATCCGATTCCGATTTTTTGTATATGGGCATGAAGTTACAGTACGGACGTGTATCGGTTTGTGCGGAAACGGCAGCGACTACAAATGACTCATGGGGATATAAGAGAGATGATAAAAACTTCAAAATACCGAAAATAATAATCGAGCGTTTATGCGCAGTTGCCTCTAAAGGCGCCAATCTTCTGATTAATATAGGTCCCAAACCGGACGGCCAAATCCCTGATGGGGCAGTGAATATTTTAACATCCGCTGGGCGATTGGATGCGGGTAAACAGTGACGCAATTTATACTACAGAGGCATCACCTTTTATGTCCGATTTTTCCTTTGGCTGGGCAACGCAGAAGCTGTCTCTTATACACATCTGACGCTGCCGACGAATAGAGA
>CABSKZ010000276.1 GCA_902478395.1 uncultured Eubacteriales bacterium
AGAGACAGCTGATATACGGAAGGAGGCGCACCGCTTCCCGCGGCGCGCCTCCTTCCCTTTTTCAATGACCTTTTTGGTTCTAATCCGATGCAGGCTGTAACAGAATGTATCTCCTTCCAGCCTTAAATCCGCATGGAGCACGACGCTCAATCTCTGTAATCCGTCGTAGTCCGTTCGCTTTCCGGCAGCAGGTAAAAGTCCTTATAATCGCCTTTACTCCGGTATTGCTTCACCACATTGGCAGGCAGTCCGTTTTGATAATATTTAAAATTCTGAAGTGTTTCCTCATTCTCATAGCTGAATACGCCCTCGTAATATATCTTTCCGTTTACGACGAATGTTACATAAACAGGATCACAGCCCAGAACAGCAGCATAGTTTTCATATGTCACTCCGGCCATCCATTTGATTCTGGACGCTTCATCCAGAGAATCAATCAGTTCGAGCGCCTGCTCATCCTTCGCAATTATCATAGTGCGCCCCTCTGTTACATCCATAGAATACGGTTCCGCAAAACCACCGTCTACTACCGAGACAACGACCTGTTCATTCAGTTTTTTAATTGTTTCATCTGCTTGACCAGCGGAGCCATCCGGTGCCGGAAACGTAATTTCCACCAACTGATTCTCCGCCAGCCAATCGACTGCCGCGCCGAACACATCGGCAACGAACCGGCAGGGTACGAGCGTGCGGTCCTTATAGATTACCGGAGCGGCTTCCAGCGTATACGGCTCTGAATCAATTTGTGCGGTCGTCTCGTCAAGCGTTAACGAAACCGTTTTGCCATTCTTAACAGCGGTTACCGTTCTGGTACCCGCATCCCATTCGACAGCGGCGCCCAATTCATCAAATATGGCGCGCATGGGCACCAGCGTCCGGTCATTCACAATTTGCGGCGGCACGTCAAACTCCAGCAGCTTTCCACCTACCCGCACGCTGATTCCCATTAAATTCTGAAATACCGCATTGTCACGCAGGGACGTAAGGTCGGCATCCGCCCGTAAATCTGCTTTTTTCTCAATATGCATTGAAAGAAGCTTTTTGATGCTGGCAATAGACTTATCCACCTGACCAATCTGTGCGCAGGCACACGCGAGATTGTACAGTGCGCGCTCGTTGTTCGGATTTTTTACAAGAAGCGCTTCCAGAGTATCTTTTGCACGTTCATAATCGTTCTGCGCAAAGAGGATATAGGCTTTGTTGTTGTATGCCTCGATCAAATCGCGTTTGATCAGCTTATCTGCCAGAACAAGCCCCGCCTCATATTCTTTGTCATCATAATGCTTCTTTAAAACGGTCAGGGCACGCGCGGCATTGTCCAGCATAACCGTATAGGCTCCGCCTGATTCCTGCAAAACTGCACCGGTGCATTCACAAAATTCTTTCAGCGGAAAGAAAATGATTCCATCCTTCTCCCGCACCGCGGCCGAAAGCGGCTTGTTTTGTATTTCTCCATAGGTGTAGCCATTCTCAGTAATCAAAATATTGGTATAATCCGCTTCCTTGCTTTCTGCGGTAAACCTGACCGCTTTTCCCACAACCTGCTGCTCCTGGTAAACCGCTTCAACGGTTGCCACGTAAACGGTCGTCCCGTTGTTTTCAACCGATACAAACGAACCGCAAAATTCTTCTACCAGCATCTCGAGCGGCACCATTACGGAATTGCCCTCCATAAACGGCTTTTCCTGTTCTGCAAAGGACATTTCAATTTCATTGACCGTCAAGCTGATATCCGCATTCTCCGCATGGACTGGTATAACAGACAGCAGCATGAGCAAAACCAACCACAAGCTCATTCTTTTCATTTTCATTCCCCTTTCATAATGCCATCCTGTCAATTGTCACGACAGAATATTTTTTTCTTGGACAGGTATATTTTACTATTGTTTCAGAAAAAACACAAGCCAATTTTCTTTTATTTGGAAAATTACTGCAAAATCCCCGATTTAACCCCGCAAAACAGAAAACCCCCGTTTGAATCATATCAAACGGGGATTCCACTTTATTTCATTTTTACGGTTACTGGGCCGATTAAGCCGGTCGGCTCCTGTGGAAAATATTTATCAAATGGGTTGTCGTGATTTTCTTTTACGAGCGTATTAATAACCTCAACCGTCAGTGTATTTTCTCCCTGCTTCAGGATACCCTCCGGAATTTCCAGCTGGTACGGCGGGCAGATGCGCGTTCCGATTTCCGCTCCGTTCACGGTCACAATTGCGGTTTCATAGACTGCCCCCAAATCGAGGAACGCTTTGCCCGTATCGTTACAGGTAAAGGTAGTTTCATACCGGATAGTTCCGGAAAAGTCCGGCAGCTTACCCGGCACTGCGAGATTGCCAGGCGCGTCAAATGGCTGCTTGATAAATTCGCCCGTTTCACCTGCCGTCAGCGTACTGACGCACCATGTGCCATCCACTGGATATTCTTTGGTGAATTTTCTGATATCGGGCCGCACGGCTTGCGCCGTTTCCCCGCCGAACAGTACGAAAACGGATTCATACGGCTGCAAATACAGCGAAACCTCACAGCCGTTTCCAGTCACCGTCTGTTCCGCTTGATAGCGGTTTCCCGTCATCGCATCGAACAGTACGGCTTCCTTTGCCATTGGGAACACAACCGTATTTTCGACCGTGTGTTTCGTACTCTGATTGGTAAAGAAATAAATATCCGCACCATCCTTTTGATAATGGTAATAGCAGAGCTCACAGTCCGGCTGTTTGAGACAGATATCCCGCAGGCCGAGGGCCGTAACGGCATCCGCCAGCTCCGCGCAGGCAGCGGTTTTGAAGTTCTTCGTTTCAATACTGCCGCCCAGATAACAGCGTTTCGGGAATTCTCCAGTGAACACCACAGGAAAACCGCTCTCCGCCAGTTCTTCCAGCCTGCGCGCGACCTTTTCCGGCAGGTATTCCGCATACGGTACAACCAGAACGCGGTAGGTCTCCTGGTTGATGGTAATCCCTTTCTCGCTGAACAGGCAGAGTTCTGCATCCGCAAGGATGTCTCCGGGAATGACGTCGCTGTCAATCTGTTCCTGCATGAGGGCCTTGACCGCCTTTTCAAACGGCTCCGCCGCGCCGCCCCATTCCGCCTCCGCGTGGTACAGCACCGCAACAGGTGCGACGTGCTTTCCGCCGGATATCAGGTGGCATACGCGGTTCGCGTAATCCGCCCACACGCGGAATGCCCTAAACTGCGGGTTATGCCCCTGCGCGTAGAAATGCGGCGGGCAGTCCGGGTCCGGGTAATCCATTGGGGAAAACGCGTGCGGCACCAGCAAATTCACGCCGCGCACAGCGAGGACGTCGGTTATCCACTTCATTGTCTTGAGACCCTCAAACCAGCCGTATGCTCCGAACGCTTCGCATATTGCCGTGCCGTGTTTCTTCGGGTCCACATGCGCCGCGGAGGAGGCCATTTTGGAGATGCCCCAATGGTTGAAATCGGAATCATAGTAGTTGAACATCGTCGTGTAATGACCCGACGTTTGTTCCGGTAACAGGTTGCAGACGATGTCCAGCCCCGCCGTATCAAGCCCCTGCATCGCACGGAAAAAGTGTCCCGCGCCGTATCCCAACCGCGCGTGCGCGCCGTTTTCCTCCACGACATGTCCGATGTATTTCACCCCGTGTTCCCGGCACCAATCGCCAATTTGCCCGGTGAAGCATTCTGCGAACAGGCGGCTGACCAAATCCATATACAAATACCGTGCATCCGGCGCCGCCTCGCCGGCATCATACCACAAACAGGGAAGATACTTGGAAAAGTCGCCCATGCCCATCGTGCTGAGTTCGTCCAGCAGGCCATCCTTATATGGAAGCGTCATGATAGATTTTCCGATGATGCGGTCATACCCCATCGCGCTGCCGAAGCGCGGCTCGTCGGTGAAAAAGCCCTTGAATGTTTTGCCGAACTCTTCTCCGAGGTGGGCGTAGTGCGCCTCGTGGATTTCATTGATATAAGCCCGCACCGCGTCGCGGTCAATCGGATTGACATAATCCTTCGTGTGCTCTTCCTGCCCATAGGATGTGATTTTAATCACGAAAATCCGCCATTCGCCGTCCGGCACATCCCAGTACAGCCTGCCGCCGGACTGTTTTTCCGTTAAATCAACCAGCGTTTCGGGAAGGAGTGCATCACCCCTGTCGATGCGCTGTGCGGCAACCACGCGCAGCACCGATTCCCCTTCCAGCAGCCAGTCGTCAATCAGGAACGAGGAGCCCGCAAGCGGCCCGGTTGCGTCCATATGACACTCGATAAGAAATTTTTTCAGGTACTGCGGATATTTGCTGCGAATCAGCCCGTTTGCCTTGCCGCTCGGGTATTCGCCGTCGTCTAAAATCCACATTTCCATGTTCTGCTTTTTGGCCTCGTCCAGCAGGATGTTCATATCC